>JADFHP010000039.1 GCA_022567135.1 Chloroflexota bacterium | reverse complement strand
GTTCACTCTGGACGAGATAGACGCCGTCTCGGAAGACACGACTCGCGAACGTCTGCTCGACGTGATCGACGAGGGGCTTGCGGCCCGGGTCATCGAAGAGTTCTCGGGCGCGGTCGGACAGTACCAGTTCAGCCACGCTGTCATACAGGAGACGCTTGGCGACGAGCTATCCCTCACCCGGCGCGTAACGGTGCATGCGCGAATCGCCGAGGCTCTCGAAGCGCTCTATTCCGATGATTTGGAATCGCACGCCGAGACGCTCGCCTACCACTTCGTGCAGGCCCAGACGATTCTCGGAACCGAGAAGATGATCGAGTACTCCATAATCGCCGGTGAAACGGCCCTTGCTGCAATTGCGTCACAGCAAGCGAAGACTCATTTTGAAACGGCGCTGGCTGGAATGGGCGATCGCGAAATGAATGAGCGCCAGGCCCGTGCCCTTCTGGGCCTGGGCTGGGCAACGGCGGGGGTGGTTGATAGTTCGCGAATGCAAACGGCATTCGACGCCATGATGAAAGCGTTCGACTACTACGATTCGGTTGGAAACTCCCCGAAGGTGATCGAGATCGCGAGTCGGCAAATCGGTCAACAAATCGTCATCAAGGGGAGCGTTGAACTGGCCGATCGCGCGCTGAAGTACCTTGAGCCTGATAGCACGGAAGCAGTACCAATATTGATCGCCAAAGCAGGAGCTTTCTGGTTCGAGAGAGGCGACGGGGAAGCCGCCACCGCGACACTCAATACAGCACAATCCATTCTGGAGGTTACTCCGGACGAAAGGGCGACGACAGGCTTGTTGGCCACGAGGTCCGCCATCAGCGATTTCGATACACGGGACGTCGTATTAGCGCGGTTGAAGGATGCTGAGGAGGCGGTCAATCTCTCGGCGGTTAGCTCAGATCCGGCGATGGAGATGCGGGCGCATGTGTTTGTGATGGCGCTGAATTACGGGCTGGGGCGAATGGATGAATCCAAAACCAGCGGCACAAAACTTCTGGAGGTATCGCGCCGATTCGGCATACCTTCATACGGACAATCCGGCATCGTATTTGGAGCGTGGGCCAATATGGCAAGAGGGGAATGGGAGTCTGTGGGCGTGGCCTGCGACCGGCTCGACGAGCTGTCAATCGATGGCCCCCCGATTATCTTGCGTATGTCAGTGGATGCTTTTCGTGGCTTCGATTCAGATTACGAGGAAGCGATTACCAGGGTACTGGGAGAAAATTCAAAGACGGCACTTCGAGGAGTTTTCTACTTGGCGTCGGCAGCTGCGCAGGTTCAGTTGATGCACCCTGACCTCGCTCTGGCACAAGATCTGTGGGAGCAGATTGATGCACGAACGCCAGCGACCGGTGTCATGGGAGTAAGCCCGCGGGTCGCTCTCGACGCGATTCGGGCCGTGTTGAATCACGACCCCGCCGCAGCGCGCGTTGTCTATGAAGAAACGCGACGGAGGAAAGGCCTGTACTGGATCCTGAGCTTCGATCGACTGCTGGGTCTTCTCTCTCGGGTTATGGGGGAACCGGACCAGGCAGAAGAACATTTCGAGGACGCGATTCGGTTCCTGAGAGAGAATGAAATCACTGTCGACCTTGCCTGGACCTGCTCCGACTATGCAGAGCTGCTCATCGAACGCGACGCCCCCGGCGACCGCGAAAAAGCCACCGAACTCCAGGACAAAGCCATCGCTATCGCCACCGAGCTGGGCATGCAGCCGCTGCTGGAACGCGTGCTGGCGCAGCGGCAAATATTGAAGGCGTAGCCACTCTGAGCGATCGCGGTTTTGTGAGGCGCCTTGAAGGATCGGGCGAGGTGGGCTCAATGTTGGATATCGCGGGTCCATTCGCTCTCGGCACTGCAGCGTGGCGATGAAGTGAATCACGTTGTCGCTATCGGAGGCACGGTCCTTCGACTTCGGGGACTTCGCTCAGGAAGTCATTAAGTTGGTGCGCCGGTGACGAATAGCGCGGGTTAAGTCAGGCCGGCTTGCAGCACGTCGCCGATATGTTCGTGGGAGGCGGTGGCCATCACGTATGCGCCGGCCCAGCCGTCGGATTTGACCTGACGTAGTTGCTCTGCCACCAGTTCCCTGCCCTCTTTCGCCTGGTCTTCAGGGTCGTCGAAGCGACCTAATCTCTCGAAGACAGCGTCGGGAATGACGATGCCGGGGGCGTCTGCCATTCGGCGGGCATGGTCGAGGCCGGCCAGCAGCATGACTCCGGGGAGAATCGCCACATTCTGGCGAGCGGTGTCCAGTTGCGAGAGGGCCTCCGGCCGGAACACCGGCTGGGTGAATATGTAGTCGGCGCCGGCGTCGATCTTCACCTTGAGTCTTTCCAGTTCCCGCTTTTTGTTGAGCGCTTCGGGCTCGAAGCCAGTTCCGATGGTGAACCTGGTGCGCGGGTCTTTGTGGCGTCCGAGTGGCGCGCCGCCGAAATCTACTCCGGCGTTCAGGTTGTGGTGTATGTGGCTGATCAGAGCCGTGGAGTCGAGATCGAACACGGCGGATGATCGCGGGTAGGTAGGGGACATTTTGGGCGGGTCGCCTGTAATAATCACCAGGTTGTGGATGCCCCGTGCGTGCAGTCCGATGAGCCGTGCCTGGAGGCCCATGAGGTTGGAGTCCCGGGTGGTGAAGTGTGGGATGAGCTCAACGGGGTCGGCATCGCCTTCGGCCAGGCCGAGGCGGGCGCGGGCGAGCGATATGAAATCGCCGGGGAGCATGAGGGGGATGCCTCTGGAGCCATCGGTTATGTCGATGGCGTCTGCGAGGCCGAGTTCGGCCATCTCGACGATGAAGTCGATCTTCGACTGCAGCGTGCGGGGCGCCGTTCCACGTGGTGGCAGAAGCTCGACACTGACGGCGAAATCTCCGTCCATCAGCTTTCGTGAGAAGGGGCCGTTCAGGCGTTTCTCGGCATCTCCGATCGGTGGGAGTGCCGGGGAGGCGACTGCGACGCCACCGCCGGATCCCGCCGTCTCGCTTCTCAGATAGCTGCTCATCTCCACGAGGTGGCGTGGGTGGACCTCGCAGCAGCCTCCAATCAGGCCGACGCCCTTCTGCGCGTATGTGCGGCTGAGGCGTCCCATGAACTCTGGATTGACGTGGTTCATGAAGCGCTGGCCGATGCGCCGGAAGCCGCCGGCATTTGGCATCGCGGAGATGTGGACGCGCCCTGCCCTGACCGGCTCGGTCTCCAGTGCGATATCGAGGAACGCGGTGGCGTCCCAGGGGGCCAGGCAGTTCACGCCGACAACGGCGACACCGTGGGCGTCTGCGCTGGCCAGGAGGGATTCTGGATTCCAGTCCAGCCCGTCCCAACCAGCGGCGTCCGGGTTCTCCGGGCTCTCATCGAGGGTCATCTGCATGACGACGGGTGGCGAATCCGGGATTTTGGTGACGAGATCGGCGATGGTCACGGCCTGTTCGAGGGAAGTGAACGTCTCCAGCAGGATTGCGTCGACGCCTGCGGCTACGAGGGCGGCAACCTGTGGGCCGTAATTCGCCCGGACTGTCTCGGAAGTTGCGCCGGCGGGTAGTATGGGACCGACGGAGCCCATCACGAAGTATTCGGTGGCATCAGTTTCCGTGTCTGCAGCGTGGGATGCGATCGCCTGTCTCGCCGCCTCGACGCCGGCCCGGTTGATGGCGTCTATGCGTCCGGTTTCGCCGAGCGGCCGCAGGTACTCTTCGTTCGCGCCAAAGGTGTTGGCGGTGAGGCATCGCGCGCCTGCCTGGAGGTACTCCGTGTGGACCCGCCGCACGATCTCCGGGCGATCGATGTTGAAAGCCTCATAGACGTGGTTTTGCTCTGAGAGCCGTCCGGTAAGTTCGAAGAGGTAGGAGCCCATGGCGCCGTCGGCCAGGACGTGGCCATCCCGCAGCGCATCGAGAAATTTGCCCATCTGCTCACGATAACAGTCTTGAGTTGGGGTTGAGTCGGGCTGATCGGGCTCTGAGTCCTCGGGCTTGATCGCGGAGCGGCCGATCAGCCGGTAGTATTGGCGGCCAGGTCCCGGGCGACGGCCATGGGAATAGAGAGTCATATCGGAGAAGCCCAGCATTATGGCTGATAGTTCACGCCCCAATATCATCCTGATTCTTGCCGATGATATGGGCTATTCGGACATTGGTAGTTACGGGTCAGAAATACGAACTCCGAATCTCGATGGGATGGCCGATACGGGCCTTCGCTTTTCGCAGATGTACAACTATGCGCGGTGCTGCCCATCGCGGGCGACGTTGCTGACAGGGATCAGCCCGCACAGGGCGGGTATTGGCCACATGGTCAGCGATCTGGGAGTTCCGGGCTACAGGGGTTTTCTCAACGACGAGTGCGTGACGGTCGCCGAGGCGCTCAAGCTGGCCGGCTATCGAACGCTGATGTCCGGCAAGTGGCACGTAGGCGGTGAGTACGACCTGCAGCGTCCCGAGAGCTGGACTCCCGGCGATTTTTGCCACCCCACGCCCCGGCAGCGGGGGTTCGATGAGTTCTTCGGGACGCTGACTGGCGCGGGCTCTTATTTCAATCCGTTAACGCTGTACCGAAACGAAACTCCTGAGACTCCGGACTCGCCGGATTTTTACTACACGGACGCCATTGCGGATAACGCCGTATCGATGATCGACAAGGCTGCCGATGGCGACGCTCCGTTTTTTCTCTATACGGCCTTCACCTCGCCGCACTGGCCGCTGCATGCGCTGGAGGAGGAGATTGCCCGGTACGAGGGCCGGTACCGCAGCGGCTGGGATACGTTGCGCACGGGCCGGCATGAGGAGCTCCGCGACTCCGGGATACTCGAGCAGAAATGGGATATAACGCCGCGCGACGCGAGCGCACCACCATGGGAGTCGGTTGAAGACACGGACTGGGAAGACCTGCGGATGGCCGCTTATGCGGCGCAGATCGACCGTATGGACCAGGGAATCGGCCGCATTCTGGCGGCGCTGGACAGGCACGGAATCGCCGGCAACACGCTGGTGATGTTTCTATCAGACAACGGCGGTTGCGCCGAGTTTCTCGCCGAGGACACTGGCAAGCCGGAGCCGAGCAAGTTCGACACACCCACGCTGGACGGCAGCAAGATGCAGTTCGGCAACGTTCCGGGCCTTCGGCCAGGGCCGGGCAACACGTTCATGAGCTACGACCTTCCGTGGTCGAATGCGAGCAACACTCCCTTCAGGCTCTACAAGCACTGGGTACACGAGGGCGGCATCTCCACGCCGTTCATCGTGCGCTGGCCGGAGAAGATAAAAGCTGCGGCGATCGTGCATGAGCCGGCGCAGTTGATGGACATCACGGCCACCTGCCTTGACGCAGCGGGCGTCGCGTACCCGAAGGAGCACAACGGGGTGGAGATCGCGCCCCTTGAAGGCGAGAGCCTGATGCCGATCATCGAGGGCCGCGAGGGGCGTCGCCAGATGCCGATCTTCTGGGAGCACGAGGGCAATCGGGCGGTGCGTCAGGGCGAGTGGAAGCTGGTCAGCAAGTTTCCCGGCGAGTGGGAGATCTACAACATGACCGAGGACCGCACGGAGCTGATGAACCTGGCGGATGGGGAGAGAGATCGCGTGGCGGCGATGTCCCGGCAGTATGCGGAGTGGGCTGAGAGGGCGAGGGTGGCGCAGTGGCCCGTGCGGGCGAAATCGTAGCGGTCTGCCGACGGACCAGATATGTCTGGGCTATGTGGGGATCGAGTATCGCGGGCCAGATAGGAAACGATTTGCCCCAGTGTGCCGAGATCTTCGGGTCGCGGGGCACCCAGGGATAGCGCGCTGTGGGGACGCCGGGTTACCTGGTCTCGGGGCCAATCCTGAGGGCGAAGAAGTCCGTGAACCGGCATTGCACGCGCCCGGTCGAGAACAGGCCGACACTGGTACCGGCGGGAAGATCCTCAACGTCTTCCATCGATATCCTCTCCACACCACCCAGAGTCACAGTGATACTTTTTCCTGAGACAGTGAGGGCCAGAGTATTTCTCGTTCCCGGCTCGCCCCAGTCGATGTTTTCGGCCGTCTTGATCGTGTTCAGAAGGCCGTCTCTGGAGACAGCGAGCTTCAAAACGCCAACGGCCGTTCCACCGCCGCGCTCGAACCAGGCGGCTATGTAGTTCGCTTTATCATCGTGGCGGGCAACGATGCCGATGCCTCCCGCCCGCCATATGCCGTCGGCCTGGACCATCACGTCCGCCTGGCCCGCGTCGATGGTCGCCCGGCTTCCTGTTCGGCCAGGTGTTCGGTCTGGTGATTTTGGCGAAGTCTCAGGACCGAGACTGGTGCTGAAGCATGCGCCGCCCTGGATACGCCATGCGCCGGCATCTTCGTGCCAGGTCGCGCCTTCAAGACCAATAAGCGGAACGTGGCCCTCGAGCCTCTCCCTATCGACATCGTATTCGTCCCGCACGAGTATCGTGCGGGACGAGGCGGGCGGCGTCTGCTGGACGGGGTCTGGAATGATCACGGTGGGCTGGATCGCGACGTCATCATCCTGGCTGGCCTCGGGGGCGGGCAGGAATAGCGGCCGCGGCGGCGGTGCAGAAGCGGGCGCGGGCGAGGGTACTGTAGTTTCAGGATTTTCTGCGTCATCAGGAGAACTGGACTGCGGGTCACCGTGAGTCCGGAGGGCGGATTCCGGCACGCCCATCGATTCAGGAGAGCCGAAGAGGGCGTAGATGATCTTCTGGCGCCCGGTTTCGATGGGAAGCTTCGTCATCGCAAGCTGCCACATCGCTTCGAGCGAGTAGGGGCGCCACAGAACGAACGCGAGGCCTGCAGCGACTAGCAGCGTCAGTGTGAAGCCAATGTAGTAGCTGGACGTAATGCCCTGGCGCAGCTCCAGGGTGTGGATGCCGGCGGGCAGATTGACACTCACCAGGCCTTCATAGTCGCGCAGCTCTATCGGATTGCCATCAACGGTTGCGCTTTTCCAGTGCGGAGCGAAGGTGGTGCTGATGAGGATGGGCGGGGCCTCATTCGGCACCTCGATCTGGATCCTCAGCCTTTGCGAGTTCATCTCTTGAATAACGGCCGCCAGCGGAATCAGGCCGTCCTCCATGACAAGGGCGGGAAGTTCGCGAGCAAGCACTTCTTCGACCGGCTCCATCGAAAACTGCTGCGGCCAGTTGAAGACCAGGTTGTAGAAGGCGCCGCCCAGCACATATACGGGACCATCGCCCTCATCGACCTTCGAGAGCAGAGGGATGTTGAACCCATTCGGCCCTTCGAGGCGGAGCAGCGTTTCCGCTCGTCCATCGTTTACGAACAACGCGTTCCAGGTCACGGCCGAGCCGAACAGGCCTTCGAACCGGGCCACCGTCTCGCCCGAGGCGTCGACGACGGTGAAAGCGTCAGGAAATTCGGCGCGATCTGTGTTCAGATCGGCCTTCCAGACGCCGGGATCGCCGCCGAGTACCACCATGATGGCGCCGCCGTTGCTTCGGAACTGTTCAATCTGGGATTCCAGTTCCGGCGGTATATCCGGCGGCGCTTCCGCGAGGATGAAGAGCCGGTTGTTCACAAAATCGGAGGCGGCAATATCTCCGTATCTGCCGTTGACGGCCTGGCTTGCCCACGGGAGCACTATCCCCGCGATCGTAGTTGCGCGGCCCACGATCAGGCTGTTCCTCTTGATGGCGTTTGCGATCGATGCGTCGTCGGTGCGGGCCCATGGCAGGAGGTCCGCGCTGAACGGATCGTCGACCTCCAGGGGCACGAATCCCGCCGAGCGAAGAGCCGTGTTGACGCGCTCGTTTGTCGATATGGAATATGCGCCGGTTGCCCACCACTGTTGCAACTGCCGCGCCACAAAGCGGTCATGGCCGATGGCCATCGCGTCCCCGGCCAGCGCGAGCCGTTCCCAGTGCGGCGTACCTTCCGGGAACCATCCGGCAATGGCGTCCCGGCCGACCGTGGACGGGAAAAAGGCCGGCTCAGGGCGTCCTGTGAAGTCCTGAATCCGGCCTGGCTTCGCCTGTGAAGCGATCGCTCGGGATGAGTCAATCCATATCTGCTGGTCCGACTGGCGGACGAGACCGGTGAAGTGCGAGCTGGCATCCGTCAAGAGGATTGCCAGCAGAGCGGCGACGAGCACCAGACTTGCCCGATTGGAGTAAGTGCCAAACCGCGTCCTGACCAGAGCGGTCAGCCACGATACGAGCAGGCCGGCAAGCAACGCGAGGGCCAGTGAGGTCGTTAATAGAAAGCGCTCGAAGAACACGAACTCGTCGAGCAGAGGCAGATTTGTGATTGCAGGATTGTTCATGCCGAACATCATGAAGACGGAGACGCCCGTAGCTCCGGTGAGGACGATCGTAATGTCGCGTCCCCAGGTCGCCGCGACGCCTCCCAGGCCCAGGATGACGAGGGTCAGACCGAGATAGACCTCGACGTCCGGACGGTCTCTCTGAGCGGGGTCGAACACCTCGAACGAGCGTGACTGAGAAAGGCGGGTCTCCGGCCCCTGCTGTTTGGGGACGTTTTCGAAATCCTCGGCGCTCAGAGCTGAAAACAGCCAGACGCTGGTCAGGCCAATGCCGATTGCTAGCGCAGCGAAGGAGATGCCTACTTTGCGGCGGTGGTCAGGCCGCATTGCAGCCAACATCAGCGCTCCTGCGCCGATGCTGACCATGAACATGATAGCCAGAAGTGGGTGGGCAAGAACCGCGGCGGCAGTCGTTGCCACGACCAGGGCAAAGCGCTTTCGCGTCGGTCGGTCAACCAGGTCAAGGATGAGTCTGAGAAGGATGGGCTGAATTGCCACGATGAGGGCCGCAGGGAGCAATCCTTCTGCGAATACCGTCCGCAGCACGAATGGGGACAGCGGATACACGATCCCGGCAACCAGTGCGCCGAGGTTGCCAAGTCTGGAGCGGAACAGGACGACGACGCTCACGGTGGCTACAGCGAACGTGACCGTCACGAATGCCTGGTAGGCGAAGGAGATTCCCCCTGCCAGCGCGAGGGGCGAAAGGACAGCCGTCATAAGTGGTGGGTAGTACTGAATTACCGGCGCGCCCAGATACCATCCCGGGGTCCAGAGGGGGAAGAGGATGCCGTCTTTCCACTCCTGGGCAACGAACGAGGCGCGGAAGAGATGGGCGAAAGCGTCTGTTGTGTTCGCGGCGTTCGGGAATGCGCCGGCGCCGAAGAGCCGTCGCAGGAGCAGGGAGAAGACCACGACGAACGCTACGAGGGGATATGCAACGCCTTCCCACGGCATGCCGGGGAGCATTCGATTTCGATACAGGTTGAACCTGGACATCGTCCCGTTCAGGGTTCCCGGACCGGCACGTTTCCCGAAGAGCGGAGGAGTGGGGACCGTGCTGGCTTTTTTCGGTCCTTACTCGCGGTCTGATCGCTCAGGGTGACGGCGGCCGGGATATGGGCCGAATCGCCTGGATCAAGATTCTACCTGCGGCCTTTCGATTGTCTCTGCGGTGAAGTTCCGGAACAGGTTGTTCGTACTCGCGCGATTGAACATGCCGACTCCAGTGCCGTCGAAACCGGCGGGCATCTCAACCGTTGCCGCTTCCTCTCCGTCGATCAACACCCTCAAACTGTCGCCGGAATCGACTACGGAGACCTGACGAAAACCGGCTTCCTTGTCCCATTGGTATGGAACGCTGAGTATCTGGGTGAACGTGCCGCTGGACAGGGTGCCGACATCGAGAGTGTTGGTCTCATCATTGAACCAGACCATCGCCCACTCAGCGAAATCGACGTACCGCAGGACGAGTCCCGCGAGGCCGCTGTTGAGTTGAAGATCGACCGAGACGACGCCGGGCCGTTCTGGGAGCTTGAGGACGGTCCTGAGGTCTGCGTTGATTCCACTTTCCTCTCCGGCGCCATCGATGGTGAGGAACCAGTCCCCGCCCTCCACTTCCCACGGTGCGCCCTGAGGCCCGACAGGTGGTTGCCTGCGGTCCAGACTGCCCGAGCCTGAGAGCGGATCGAACGCTGCCGCCGTTTCCGAGGCGATTGGAGTGGGCGTTGCGGTTTGGACCTCCTCAACCGCGGGTATGGAAAGCAGGTATGCGATCAGCTGGCTCAACTCGTCTTCTGAGAGCGGGTTCTCCAGCTGTGGGAGGTGCGGCAGGGCGCGATAGCCGGGGACGATGTAGCCGTCCGGCGTGAGAATCGATTTTTCTGCGTATTCGACCGCTGTCAGTCCAGGTACGCGTTCCCCTGCCCTTTCGGAAAATCCGTCCAGGGCCGGGCCGGAATCGCCAGAACCGAGGGATGTCGACTGGATGCCGCCGACGGTGTGGCAGGCGCTGCAACCGAGACTGTCGAACGTCTGGAGACCTGACTCTTCGTCTGAAAGCCCGGAGAGATCTTCTGGTGGCGCAGGGGATGGTTCGGGCGCGGGCTCCGGCGTTGGGGATGAGGTTTGGGTTGCGATCGGTTGCGGCGGGGTGCTCGGCGCCTGGAGGGAAGTTGAGGTTGGGGCTGGTTCAGGACCGAAAGCGGTAGTTGGGATCACTGTGGCGGAAGGGGGAGTTGCCGAAAGCGGCGTGGCCGTGGCTGTCGGGAGCGGCGTTGGCGTTGGGGCGGGGGTGGACGTGGCCAGGAGAAATGGCGATAGGACCTGCGGGATGTCTGTTCCGTCCGGCCTGGTGCAGGCGAGTGCCGCAATCAGGATCAGCAAAACTGCAAGTCGCAGTTTTGCCTGTCTTGAGACTGGGAACAGCTTGATAGCGATCTTCAACGGGAAAATGTGCCGGGCGGCGCCCGGTATGCCTGTGGTCGAGGGGTGGGTCTCAATTTCCCGGTGTTAGCCATTCGCGGCCTCTGAGCGAGCGCATCGGACGGCAAGACGCCGCGCAGTCGGCTCGCAGGCATCAGTTCGTATACTCGATAGCAGGGCGGGATACGAGGTTGATGTTAACCTCAAGATCGCCTGTCACCTCAGATTCACCCTCAGGGGATATTCTCCGGCAGTCTGGTCGCCGCAATTGATAGAAACCGCCACGCTATCACCGTCATATGCGATTCCAGTGGTCGCCGGAAAGGCCCGCGCCGCGTGGGAAACAGTCAAGCGAATTCCGGTTGGCCTTGTCGTAGCCGCGTTCGTCCTCAATGTCCTCACATCCCTGCTGTTTCTGATGGACACGAGTTCGGGCACCAGTTCCGCGTGGTGGTCGTTCCCGATCGACGACTCCTGGATTCACCTGAACTACGTGCGCGGTATCGTGACAGAAGGCTGCTTCTGCTACAACAGCGGTATCTCTGAGGCCGGCACCACCAGCTGGGGATGGGTGCTGCTCCTGTCGCCGTTTTACCTCGTCGGTCATCTCTGGATGGGGTTCGATCCGGCGCTGCTGACCAAGCTCGTTGGAATCGGGCTCGGTGCTGTGACGACCGTCCTCGTCTACTACCTGGTGTTTCGAATTACGGCATCGCGGCTCGCCGGCGCGCTGATCGGCGCGGCGATCACTCTCGAGCCGACCAGTGTGTTCCTCCGGCTCTCCGGCATGGAGGGCACGCTGGTCACGGTCGTTGTCCTGGCGTCCGCCGCGACCCTCATGAACCGGCGCTGGGCCGCCACCGGCCTTCTTCTGGGGCTCGCGTTTTGGTCGAGGCCAGAGGCCGGGATCTACGTTGGCGGGGCCCTGGGCCTCGGGTTTCTCTACTGGTTCGCCAACTGGCCCGGGCGAAGGGGCTTCAGGCAGACGCTCGGTTCGGTCGCTTCGCCAAACCTGATCGGGTCGTTCGCCGGGCTGACCATGAATCGACGGGCCCTGGGATCTTCTTTGCGCGGCGTGACTCCGATGATCTATTTCATGGGCATTCCCGCACTCATGCTGCTGGCATGGATCGCTTTCAACCTGTCTGTAAACGGGCATATTTTCCCCAATACATATCTTGCCAAAAACGATTCGACGCTTGGCCTGTTCCCGGTGAATAATATGGTCATTTTATGGAACCGGGGTGTCGGTGATTTCCAGGCTTGGACAGATAGCTGGCGGCTGTTTTTGATGATCCCGTTCGCGGCTGTCGGCTCATGGGCGGTTTTCAGGAAATTCAGGATCCTGGGGATAGCGCTGATTCTGTTTCCGCCGTTGCTCATTCTGGGAGTCGGCAGCGGAATCCGATTTGGAGACGCGGAATTCAACTTCTTTGCCAGGAGATACATAGACCCGATGATCCCGGTGCTGCTCATGCTGATGCTGCTCGGCACCTGGGTGACTGTTGCGATGGTAAGGAACTACGTCGTGAACGCCCGGCTGGAGTGGCGGAGAAAGATATATCTCCTCGGTTTCTTTTACGCCGTAATATCGTTGTATTTCTTCTCCGCCGCTACAGGCCAGCTAAATATTCACCGGGATCTGTTGTTCGATTACTCCTGGAATACGCGCAACATATTCGACGAGGATGAGCTTGCCGGCCTGTGGTTAAAGCGACATGCCGGCCCTGATGAGAGTGTGTTGATTGCCGACGCCGGCGCGATCAGGTACTTCAGCGACCTGCTTACCCTCGACGGCGTCGGGTTGAACACACACGAGAATATCGGGTTGCCGACTATGCAGATCGCCCTTCAATCACAGCCTGACTATGTTGCGATCTGGGAGGATTCGGTGTGGGATGCCCTGCCGAACAGCACCAAGGTCGCCCGGTTCGACACCCCGCGGAACACGATTCTGGGCGGCGGCGCGGTTGCGATTTACAGACTCGACTGGGAGCGTGATTTCCGGGTTGAGGACCGGCCGCTTGCCGATCACGCCGGGCAACTCGTTATCGACTCTCTAGATCTCGCCGACAAGGAGAGCGAACTGAGTCACAACCAGACGATCACTTTCGTCTCCTTCGCCCCCGCTGCTCTGGGATCGATAGGCGGGATCGACATCCGCGAGCGGGGGATCTCGCACGATGGCGCGGTGGCCGAGTCGTTCGAGATGGCAACGGTCCCGGGCCGGTCACTCGATCTCGTCGTCCGATACCGTTCGGACGCCCTGCCCGGTCTTGAAGAGCCCTTCGCGACTGTGGCAGCCAACGGCGTCGAAATCGGCGAGTTGCCGCTGGGCGGGTTGGCGGGGCTGATGTCAGAGACTTCGATACTGATTCCGGGCGCGGTGATAAACGGACCGCTGACTCGATTCGACATCGACTGGCGGGGATTCGTGACGGAGTTCAGGTGGTGGACCCTTGATGCAGGCGATGGAGACGGGGATTTCGTATTCGAGGTTCCCGACTCCTCCATCCCACCGGAAGACGCTGTTGCGTTCGACTCGTTCTCGGCTCCAGACGGCGTTCCGGCCGATTTCAGAGTGCCGGACACGATCCAGAACGGCGGCTGGTGGCTGAAGATCGGTGGGGCGGCCGATTTTGAGATCGAGGGCGGCAGGCTAGTCGAGAAGAGCCTCAATGGCGGCGCCGATCACAGGATGGTCATGGACGCCGGACTGCCGGACGTCGCGGTGGAAGCGGATATCGAGTGGTCCGGCGGGGCCGTGGGACTCGTGATCAGGCATGATGGCGGTCCGGACGACAACTGGGTGATGGCCTGGTATGACGGGGATGCCAAGCAGCTGCTGCTGGCGAAGCTCGTTGACGGCGCGTTTTCGGTGGTGGCGCAGGTAAACCGTGAGTGGGGCGCCGAGGGCCGGAACAGACGCATGAGGCTTGAAGGGGCCGGCACGGAGATACAGGTCTGGCTGGACGGCGCTGTGGTAATTACGGCAACGGTGGAAGAGTTGACTGAAAACAGGTTTGCAGGGGTGTTTGCCCGCAGCGAGACGGTGACCTCGTGGGACAACTTCGCGCTGCTGCCGATCCCAGAGAGGCCAGAGCCACAAGAGACGATTCAGTAGGATTGCTCTTTTGAGGAGCGTTTGAGCCCGCTCGCAAGCCCAGGGGAGTCATGTCCCCAATAGGGCCATTCCCACGGAGGATTATTTGGACCGTCCGAATGTGATTTTCATCATGGCAGACCAGATGCGGGCAACGGCCAGCCATCTCTACCGGTACGGCGCGTGCCATACGCCTTCGCTGGAGGCGCTGGCGAAACGGGGTGTGCTTTACCGGCTCGCATTCACGCCGCATCCGCTGTGCGTTCCGGCCCGTACGTCGGTCATGACATCGCGCTATCCGCATTCAACGGGCGCGCGGCGAAATGAGACGCTGATGCCGGAGGGCGCCAACCATGCGTTCCGAATCTGGAAGCGGGAGGGGTTCACGACGGGCCTGATTGGCAAGAACCACTGCTACGACAGGCCCGAGGACCTCGATCTTTTCGACGTTTATTGCGAGCTGACCCATCGCGGGCGGCCTGAGGAGAATGCTGTCACGCGTGGCATGGAGTGGGTTCGGCCGGTCGAAGCGATAGACGCGGCTCACGCGGTGCGGAGGGAGATGCCGCGTCAGAGCCCCCGCATCTCATACGCGGTGACCGATTTTCCGGAGGAGGATTACGGCACGAGGCTGATTGCGGATCAGACGGTCCGGTTTATCGAGGAGCGTGGGGCTGAGCCGTTCGCGCTCTGGGTCTCGTTCCCTGATCCGCACGAGCCATTCGAGGTGCCGCGGCGGTATGCCGAGATGTTTCCGCCGGACGAGATCGAGCTGCCGCCATGGAAGGCGGACGAATTCGGTGAGTCTGCGCCAGAGCGGAACAGGATCTTGAATCGCATTCTGGACATCACGCAGGACGATGAAGCCGATGTACGCGGGGTGATCAGCACCTACTACGCAATGATTCGATTCGTCGATGACGGGGTGGGCCGGATTTTGCACGCGCTGGATAGCCAGGGACTGCGGGAGAACACGATCGTGGTGTTCACGGCCGATCATGGCGATTTCATGGGCGAGCACGGAATGGTGGTCAAGGGCGGGGTGTTTTATGACTGCCTGACCCGGGTGCCGCTGATCGTGTCATGGCCCGGTGGGCCCGCGGGCGGCGTTTCGGGCCGGGTGGACGAGAGCCTGGTCAGCACGGTGGACATATTGCCGACGCTGTTGGGCCTGCAGGGGATCGAGGTGCCGCGGGAGATGCAGGGCGCTCCTCTGCCGACGATCACCGACGCTGGCCCGCGGGACGAGGCGTTTTCGGAGTACGGCGCGGGAGGGCCGGCTTATACGATGGCGGACCTGGAACTTCTGGAGGCGCCTTACGGCTATCCGACGCTGATCGAGAGCCTGTGGGCGAGGGAGGCGGAAGGCCGGCGGAAGATGGTGCGGACCAGGGACTGGAAGTATGTTCACGACCCGATGGGCGACCTTGATGAGTTGTACGACCTTGTTAACGATCCCTGGGAGCAGGCGAATGTGGCGGCTGATCCCGGCAATATCGAGGTGATAGGGGACATGCGCCGGAGGCTGGCGGGGTGGATGATCCGTACGGAGGACCCGTCGCCGGTGCCCTTGCCGGAACAGATCGGGCCGCCGCACAGCCGCCACGCAGCCAATAGATGAACGGTGTGCAGAGCGCTTCCGGGTTGACATTGGCGGCCTGGTATCAAACGAAATGGCCGTCGATTCGGCAGGCCATTTTCTTTCTGAATGGGGTCCGCCTGCAGGCTGCCCGATCGAAACTACGGTTCAAGGCTCTTTCAGTATTGAAGACGTTGCGGCGCGGCTTCCCGGTTGCGTGTCATTTTTTCGCTTCCTTTACCCAAGCCGTATAAAGTTGAGCCTTAATGAGGATTGACAGGTTTCAGGGTGCGACGATAGTTTGCTTTGTGTAGGTATCCAGGCCCAGTCTCTGTGAGTGTAGACACTTAAATCACCCCTTGGATCATCCGTGGGTCGGCGGGTGGTCCAGAAATATGGGGATCCAGCTATAGATCTGTTGCCAGTTGGACGGAAAAGCGCGTCGCGTACACGCGGGTGTCCCGCGCCCCGCGTGGGGCGCGCTACTGCGAGCGCGGCCGTCTCCTGGCGAACTCATGACTAACCGTCTATCGATTTCCGGCATCCTGCCGAACCCGAGCAGGCGGGTTTCGATCGCGCTGCGCATCATCGCGCCGCTTGTCGTGGGTGCTGTTTTGCTGGCCGTTAGCCTCACCGGGGCATCGGGCGCATCTGGCATCAACGAAACGGTGATCGAAGATGATTTCAGTGGCCCTGGCGCCATAGACGGAAGAACCCCCACACCCGTCTCGACAGGAGCGACATGGTCAGACGCGGCCGGGGACTGGGCTACGAACAACGCCGAATTTGCTCACGTCGATGCTAGCGTCGGGCAAAACTGGACGGTGATCGAAACCGGGATATCGGACTCCACTGTAGAGACCGAGGTGTTCTGGAAGACCGGGGACAAGGCCGGAGTTGTGGCCCGCTTCAGTAGCACGTCCACCTGGGTGATGGCGTGGTTCGACGGCACCAACCTGACGCTCGAAGAGAGCGTGGGAGGCACTGCCACCACCATCGCAACAGCGTCGCCGGTGTGGGACAGCGACACGCAGAAGACGATTTCGATCACGCTTGACGGACAGAACGTAACCGTGTCCCTGGACGGTGTGCTGGAGATATCGGCGACATCGAGCAGCAGCCTTCTCTCCAATACCAAGGCGGGAATGTACGCCACAAACACACTCACCACATTCGACTCGTTCAAGGTGATGACCCTCGATCTGGTTGCCGACGCAGGGCCAGATCAGTCGGCTGACACCGACGACGTGGTGACCCTCGACGGTTCGGCGTCAGAGTCATTCTCACTTGTTGATTCGACCCTCACTTTTTCGTGGACACAAGCCTCGGGCACGGTGGTTACGCTATCGTCCACCAGCACGGCGTCCCCCACGTTCACGGCGCCACCGGTATCCGGTGTGACCGAGCTGACGTTCGAGCTGCAGGTCACCGACGTGAACGGCTCGACAACGGACACGGTTTCGATCTTCGTAGGTCCGGGCTCAGACCCCTTCGGGACTACCTACGTGTCAGACACGTTCACGGACGATGATGACACGTTCCTGTCCGCCCACGCGTCTGACACAGCATCGACTACGTGGGCGTCGATTTCCGGCAAGTGGATAATTTCGTCCGATGCCGTATTCGAAACCAGTGGCTCCCTTCTGGTAGATCATCGGGCCGTCATCGATGCGGAAATCGCGGACGGTACCGTGCAGGCCGACATAACCGTGAACAGCGATAGTGCGGGCCTGGTGACAAGATATGCGACTGAGTCGGACTGGATGATGGTCTGGTTCGACGACAACCTGAACGAGACGCCTGGCACGGGCGACATCATCCTTGCCCAGGTGGTTGACGGGGTATTCACCCTTCTGGGTGAGAGTATCGGCGTGGTGTGGGGAGCAGCCACAGGAACCACGCGCACATTGTCAGTAACCACGGATGGCCAGGACATCACGGTTGAGCTGGACTCGTCGGAGCTGATAACCGCAACTTCCAGTGATCTGACGGCCAGCACCAGGGTAGGTATGTTCTCGAGAGCAAGTTCAACCAACGCTTTCGACAACTTCCTGGTATCCGCGCTGCCGCTCACTGCGGATGCAGGACCGGACCAGGTAGTCGTTCCCGAGAGCGGCACGACAACTCTGGTGACTCTGGATGGCACCAACTCCGTATCCAGCAACATCACGGACTCGTCGCTCACGTATGCCTGGACCCAGGACTCAGGACTTTCCGTAACCCTCTCTTCTGCGACAGAGGCAAGTCCCACCTTCGATGCCTCGGTCGCGACGTCCACGGAACAGTACATTTTCACGTTGGAGGTGACAGACATTGATGGGTCTGCGACCGACACCGTATCCATCCTGGTTACCGGGGTCAGCGCAGCTCCGGCCGGTACCACGTTCGTTGAAGATACATTTACCGATGTCGAGGGAACGTTGCTTGCAGATCACATCCCGGATACGGCCAGTTCTACGTGGACGACGATATCCGGAGACTGGGAGATCGGTTCCAATGCGGGCATTGAAATCAGCGGCACGACTTTTGACGATCACCGGGCCATCATTGATTCGCAAACCGCAGACGGCACAGTCCAGGCGGACATAACTCTGAACGGATCTATCGCGGGCCTCGTTACGCGCTACTCGGACGAGTCAAACTGGATCATGGCATGGTTCGACGACAACCGGGACGAGACGCCTGGCACAGGGGATATTGTTCTTGCGCAGAACGTCTCAGGCATCTTCACGATCCTTGGCGAGAGTATCGGCGTGGTGTGGGGAGCAAGCTCAACACGGACGCTGGCGATCAAAACTGACGGTGAGGATATAACCGTCAGTCTGGACGCCGTGGAACTTATCTCGGCGACTTCCAGCGACCTGAGCACCAGTACAAGCGTTGGCCTGTTCGCACGGGCCACATCGACGAACGTATTCGACAATTTCCTTGTCTCCATCCTGCCGCTCAGCGCGGATGCCGGCTCCGATCAGACTGTGGTGTCCGAAAGCGGGATAGTGATGTTGACCGGTTCCGGCCTGTCCCACAACATCACCGATTCGACCATCCAGGCGTTCCTCTGGACTCAGACGTCCGGGACATCGGTAGCCGAACTATTCTCGGCCACGTCATCCAGCGCGACATTCGATGCCCCGGCTGTCACAAACACTGAAGAGCTCGTATTTACTCTGCAGGTGACAGATATCGATGGGTCTGCGACGGACACGGTATCGATCCTGGTCACACCGGAGAGCCCGTCTCCGGCTGCCGACACGCTCATCGAGGACATCTTCACCGACCTCGCCGCCGTGTCGCTGGCGGATCACGTCCCCGATACCGCTTCGTCCACTTGGTCTGTGATCTCAGGGGACTGGAGCATCAGCTCGAGCGAAAAGGCCGAAGAGACCAGTGGTTCGGACACCAGCGATCATCGTGCCGTCATCGACGCCGCCTCAGGTGAAACGATCGTGCAGGCCGATATCACGTTTGGTGGCGGTAAATTCGGTCTCGTCACCCGCTATGGAGACGAGGCGAACTGGATCGTGGCCTGGTTCGACGACGACCGCGACGATCAGACCTCGGGCACCGGAGACATAATCCTCGCCCAGTTGGTTGAAGGGGTGTTCTCCACCCTCGGCGAGAGCGCGGGCGTCAACTGGATCGCCTCGAGTTCGACTCGGACTCTGTCCCTGACCACGAGCCGGAACGACGTTACTGTGGAGCTGGACGGCATTGAGTTGATCTCCGCAACTTCCAGCGCTCTGAATGCCAATACCAGTGTCGGGCTCTTCTCGAGAGCATCGTCCACGAACGTCTTCGATAATTTCCTTGTCTCCATCCCGCCGTTCATCGCGAATGCAGGGCCGGATCAGTCGGTCACGGCCGGAAGTGGCACGGTCACGCTGGATGGCACCGACTCCCGGTCGCACTCCCTGGTTGATCAGTCACTCACGTACGCCTGGGCCCAGGATTCCGGGACGTCCGTGTCGCTTTCTTCTGCGACGTCATCAAACCCGACCTTCCCGGCCCCGAGTTCCGAGACGGCCGAGGAGCTTGTATTTACCGTGATCGTCACGGAGACCGTCAGCTCCGCAACCTCCAGCGACTCAGTCTCGATATTCGTTTCCCCGGAAAGCGCCTCGCCATCCGGTGACACGCTGGTCGAGGATACGTTTACTGATATCACCGATGTATTGCTGGCAGACCACGCCCCCGATACCGCCACGTCCACGTGGTCCGTAATCTCGGGCGACTGGTCGATCAGCTCCAGCGATGATCTGGAAGAGACGAGCGGGACGGATGGCGCTGACCGCCGCGCAGTTATCGACGCAGGCTCAGGTGAAACGATCGTGCAGGCCGACATCTCGCTTGGCGGCGGAGTGGTTGGCCTCATTACTCGCTACGCCGACGAGTCCAACTGGATCATGGCCTGGTTCGATGACAACCGTGACGAAGTGGCCGGCACCGGCGACATCGTTCTTGCACAGGTAGTCGGTGGCGTATTCACTACTCTCGGCGAGTCTGTCGGTGTGAACTGGACGGCCTCAAGCTCGACCCCGACTCTATCGCTGATCACGAGCCGGGACGACGTTACTGTGGAGCTGGACGGCATTGAGTTGATCTCCGCAACTTCCAGCGCTCTGAATGCCAATACCAGTGTCGGTCTCTTCTCGAGAGCATCGTCCACGAACGTCTTCGATAACTTCCTTGTCTCCATCCCGCCGTTCAT
>JADFHP010000157.1 GCA_022567135.1 Chloroflexota bacterium | reverse complement strand
CTATTGTTGAGGGCGGTGCCGTGAATGTAGGGGCGCACGATGGCTACGTAAATGCTGTTGACGCGTCCACGGGGAGCCTGCTCTGGCGCTATCAGGCGCTCGATACCGTAGAGTCCTCGCCCGCTGTGGCAGGCGGAGTTGTGTATGTGGGGTCGGGGTCGGTGAACAACTACGTATATGCGCTCGATTCCTCCACGGGAAACCTGCTCTGGAGCAACGAGATGGCCGCAGGCGTGGACTCTTCGCCTGCAGTTGAGGACGGTGTTGTGTATGTGGGGTCGTACGACGGCTACCTGTACGCGTTCGATGCCCCCACGGGAGACCTGAACTGGCGTTACCAGATGGGTGCCGTGTTCTCCTCGCCCGCCGTTGAGGGCGGAGTTGTGTATGTGGGGTCTGCGGACACCTATATCTACGCGATCGACCTACCGTGAGCGCCTCCTCCGAGGTGTTGCTGTGGCAGCAAGTCTCCGCATGGTTCGCGACGGAAGCAGCCACCCCCGCCTACTCCTTGTCTGAACGCGGCGCGGGAGGTTTGGGTACTGCCCCGACGATTTCGCGCTCTGATTGGCCAACGAGATTGCCGTGGCGGTTGCCGGACTCGCTGGGGCTAGAGCAGCGTCAGATTTCGACCCCGAGGCGCTCAAAATCGGCCAACAGTTGATCGACTCCCGTGAACTGGACTGCCTGCAGGCCCGCCAGCCGCGCAGACTCGACGTTTTCCAGGTAGTCGTCAGTGAAGAAGATCTGCTCGTGAGGCACGCCGCTGGTTCGAGACAGCGTGTCGAAGATCGCGCGGTCCGGCTTCATCAACCCCACCTCGAACGATACGATGAGTGGGTCGAAGGCATCGACGAAGGGCATCAACTCCTGTGCGCGCTCCCAGTGTGCCGGGCCGGTATTGCTGCAGAGCGCAATCCGGTGCCGTTTTGATACCCGCTCAACCATATCGAACATGAGGGGATTTGGACTCAGGATTGAACAGAAGATGTCCTTGAACTGCGCCTCAGGGATGTCGAGGCCCAGATCTTGCATGGCCATTTCCGCGAACTTGGGCCAGCTATGTTCACCCGTCTCATGCAGGCGCTCACGCTCAGGCGAAAAGCAGGCCTCGAAAACGTGAGCTTCGGACCTTCCAGATAGCCGCGCGAACTCGTGCATCGCTATCTGCTTGTCGGCGAAAAGCAGCACCCCGCCGATGTCGAACGTGACGAGGGAGATCATGTGAACCCCGACACCGTCGGCGGTTTACCCCGATGAAATCGGCGGCAGTCCCGACAGGACGCCCCGGAAGCTTCGTTGAAGCTCTCCATAACATGTGAGCGACCTGTTCTCAGTTCCGACAAATCAGCGCCGAAGATGGCCTGCTAGGCCACCGGCGAGGTTCTCATAGACCGGCTCGCATGCCGCCTCAGATTTCGAATCAGGCGCGACGAGTTGGCCAGGAAGCGGGTAGCTTGAGCCCCGCAATTCTTCTCGATCGCTCGGCGACCACGCGTCACCAGCCATCGACCCAACGTTTCCCAAGGGTTTAAACCAACGGCCAGGGCCGCTGTCCAACAGGCTCAAAAAAACTCAGGGACTGCCGATGAGCCAGCCACGCGCGGCAAAAATCAGGACCATTCTTTCGCGTCCGAATCGCCAGTATCCCCGGTAGTCGAGGGGCTTGCCCCTCCCAGCCCTGGCTCACAATCCAACCCTGAAGAGCGGGGCGAGCCCCGCAGCTACCCCCCGATCGCACTCCGTCCCGCTAACCGCTCCGCCGCATCCTCCGGCCGCTCGCTCATCCGCTCCGCAGACGCCCCCCGCGGCTCCGTGCCAGCGATATCCGACGCACCGCACAGTAGCGCCACTCCCGACCGGAAGTCGTTCAGGTCGATGTACTCCGCCTCAACGACCTCCTGCATCAGGCCGTTGTGCCAGTTGCCGAGCGGATAGGCCGTCCCCGTCACCGAATATCCGAACGCCGCAAACGCGCTCGCCTCGCACCCGCCGCCGCTCATCAACTGCCGCTGGACTTTGAAATCTGCGAGCGATTCATCGCCAGCCAGCTCGTTGGCAGCCACACGCAGGTACGCCTCGGCCGCATCATCGAACGTCGTCCCGCGATCGCCCGTGCGGATCACCACCCCGCCGCCGATCTCCGCCCCCGGCAGCACATGGCTCGTCTCAACCGACACGATCCGAGTCCCCGCCGGCAGCAGCCCATCCTCCGCCGCCAGTCGCGCCCCGAACAGCCCACCCTCCTCGGCCCGCGTGAACAGCCCGTACACCGTCCCCGCTGACTCACGGCCGGCGGCGTACGCCAGCGCTCCCGCCACAGCGGCACAGCCGCCGAGATCGTCCAGCGCCCTCGCCCGAATCAACTCGCCGTCAATCTCGAAATCCACCAGCGCGAGAATCACCGGCCGAGGAAAAGTCCCGACGTCGACGCCTCCGACATCAATAAGCACCTGCCGCGCACCATCCAACTCCCGGCTCTCAACGACCGTCCCCGGCACACGCTCCCCGCCCTCGGCGATCACCTCCACGGCAACGCCCGCCTCCAGCGCCTGCCGGGTGATCCCGCCAAGGACATCGGCCACCAGCCGCCCGCTCTCCACTGCCACCGCCTCGAACCCCGGATGGTCCGTGTGGGCGACGAACGCGATCCCCGGCGCATCGGCATCCCGGCCCGGACGCGTCGCAAGCACATTGCCGTACCTGTCGAGCGACACCGTTAGGCCCACCTCACTCATGGCCGTATAGAGGTGGCGGACCACCCCTTCCTCATGAAATGGCACAGTCGGAATGCGGCACAACGACTCAAGCGTCTTCAGCGCATACCGCTGCGCTTCTCGGATCTCCACTGGCGCCCCTCCGCTCCATCAACCTGCTGCCCGGCGAAATCCACGGATTATATTCCCGCCTGCTTCTGGTCCCGCCCGCCACACGGCAGCGCGGGTTTACAATGCCGCAGCAATCTGCCTGCCCATTCGGGCCGCCCTGTTTTCAGCAAGAGAAATATTCAATCCTCCAAAATGCCAAAAGTAGTCGCATACGTCCCCGCCGGTAGCCCGATCGACGATGCCGTGCCCGATAGCGCTCCCGATGACTGGGATCTCATCAGGCTCGATACCCTCACCGCCGGCCCCGACGATCTCAACCGCGCGGTCGCAGACGCCGAATTCCTCATGGTCTTCGGCGCCCGGATCACCCCGGAGACGCTGCAGGCCGGAAAGAACCTTCGCCTGGTCAATCTCTTGAGTGCCGGCTTCGATGGCTTCCCGCTTGTCGAAGCAGGCGAGCTCGGCATCCCCGTCGCCACCGCCAGCGGCACGAACGCCCAGGGCGTGGCGGAGATGGCACTCACACTCATGCTCGCCCTCTACCGCCACCTGACATGGCTCGACTCGGCCCTGCGCGACGGGCAGTGGAAAGTCGAGCGCGCCGCCGGCCACGACTCCTACGAAATCGAGGGCAAAACCATCGGCATCATCGGACTCGGCAATATCGGCTCGATCACCGCACGCCTGGTCCAGGGATTCAGGCCCACCATCCTCTACACCGACATCGAATCGAAACCTGAGACCGAAGAGAAAACCGGCGCACGCAGGGTCGAACTCGATGAGCTGCTATCAGAATCGGACATCATCACGCTCCACACCCCGCTCGACGATTCCACCCGAGCCCTCATCAGCAGCCGGGAGCTGGCTCTGATGAAGCCATCCGCCATTCTCATAAACACCTGCCGCGGGCCCGTCGTCGACGAAGCCGCCCTGCTCGACGCGCTAACCGAGCGCCGCATCTGGGGCGCCGGCCTCGACGTCTTCGAACAGGAGCCGACGCCTGCCGACAATCCCCTGCTGAAGCTCGACAACATCGTCGTCGCACCCCACCTCGCAGGCCAGACGGCGGAGAGCTACCCCCGCCGTGCCGGCCTCGCGTTCGAGAACATGCAGCGAATCCTCGACGGCAAGACCCCGCACAACCTGGTCACCCCGAAATAGCCGCTACCAGATGGGGAAATCACATTCAGCGAGGGACGGAAAATGACCCGGATGAATAAAAAGATAAGAGCATTGTTCGCCACCGGACGGGGTGGTGAAGAAGAAGTCCGCCGGGCCCTCGACGCTGTGGGCGGCGAGCTCATCGTCCTCAACAAACCGGACGAAGGCCAGCTCATCGAGGCCGTTAAAGACGTGGACGTGGCCCTCAGCTTCGGCGCGCCGGCCTCCAGAGCGGTCTTCGAAGCCATGGACCGCTGCCAGGGCTGGGTCGGTTTCGGACACGGCTTCGATGGCGTAGACCTGCCTGCCGCCACCGATAACGGCATCATCCTGGCCAATACCGCCTCATTCGGCACAGACGAGGTGTCCAACCACGCCATCATGCTGCTTCTCATCTGCTCCCGGAAGTTCGTCCTCCACGACAAGCTCGTCAAGAGCGGCACCTGGACCCGCGACCATCTCGCGCCGATGGGCCATCTTCCGTTCCAGACGCTGGGCTTAATCGGCACCGGGAACATCGGCCGCGCCGTCGGCAGGAAAGCGAAGGCGTTCGGCCTGAAAATCGTCGTATACGACCCGTATGCGCGGTCGTGGGACATTGAAGAGTATGGGTTTGAGCCCGCCCTGAGCATCAACGAGGTGTGCGAGAAGGCCGACTACCTCACCCTTCACACCGTTCTCAACTCCGAGACCCGCCACATGATCAGCGATGAGCAGTTCAAGATCATGAAAGACACCGCATACCTGATAAACGTCAGCCGCGGACCCTGCGTCGATGAGGCGGCCCTGATCAGGGCGCTGAACGATGGCGAGATCGCGGGCGCCGGGCTCGACGTCTTCGAACAGGAGCCGGCACCGGCCGGCAACCCGCTGCTGAAGATGGACAATGTGGCCGTAACGTCCCACTATGCGAGCTACTCGGAGGTCGCGTTCACACGCGGCCTCACCCAGCTTGGCGAGGAGGGCGTGCGCATAGCCATGGGCCAGTGGCCAATGTCGCACATCAATCCAGAGGTCCGCACAAAACTGCCGGCTCGCGAATCCCCTCGCGCATGGGGCACGTTCTGAACCGACGACACCGCTTTCTTCAAAAGAGAAAAAGCAAAGAGAAAGAGCAGGAGTACCTGAATGGCTAAGTACAAGGTCGTAGTGCTGGGATCCGAAGACGCCCCGCTCGAGGCGGAGCGGGAAGAACTCGCAGACATCGACTGCGAGATCATCCAGACCAAGCCCGCCAGCGAGGGCGAGGCGATGGAGGCCGTCCGGGACGCCGACGCCATCCTCATGCGGGGCCCGTGGGGCACCGAGCAGGTAATCAACGCCACCCAGAACTGCCAGGTGCTCGCCGTCTACTCGCACGGCTTCAACCACATCGACTTGGAAGCCTGCACCGACAAGGGCATCATCATCACGAACGGCGCCGGCATGTGCTTCGAAGAAGTCTCCGACCAGGCCTGCGCATACATCATGACGCTCTACCGGCAGATCGTTCCCGCCAACATCGTGGTCAAGGCCGGAAAGTGGCGGGACGGTACCATCCTCCCCATGAGACCGCTCGACGAGTCCACGATCGGCATCATCGGCTTCGGAAACATCGGCCGCGCCATCGCACGCAAAATGAGCGGCTGGCGGCCGGAAATACTCGTCTACGACCCCTACGTCGGCCCCTGGGTATTCAGAGAGTACGGAGTGGAGCAGGTTTTCGACCTGAAAGACATCTTCTCGCGCGCCGACTACATCGTGACCATCCTTCCGCTCAACGCCGAGACGTACCACATG
>JADFHP010000038.1 GCA_022567135.1 Chloroflexota bacterium | reverse complement strand
CCGGCAGGCCGATTACCCCGTCCGATGTGATCAACGGCACCGATGTATTGCTGCTCGGCTCGGAGCTGGCCAGGACTTTGTTCGAAAATTCCAATCCGGTTGGCCAGCAGGTGAAGGTGAACGGCCGGGCCAGCACCGTAATCGGAGTCCTGGAGCCAAAAGGCGGCTTCGGCCTGGAAGACAACCGGGCGATGGCGCCCATCACCACCGTCCAGGTCAGGCTAAACAACCAGACTCCCGGCGTGAACGGGGCGATCAGCCAGATCAGCGTTCAGGCAGCTTCGAGCAAATTGACCGGCGCCGCCACAGACCAGATTCGACTGGTCCTGAGCCTTGAAAAACAGACCGGTTTCGACCCGGCGAACGCGTCATTCAACATCACGAACCAGCAGGACGCGGTGGAGACGCTGGAGGACACGAACGAGACATTCGTCGTGTTCCTTGGCGCAATCGCCGGCATATCGCTGGTGGTAGGCGGCATCGGCGTGATGAACATCATGCTCGTCTCCGTCACGGAGCGGACCCGTGAGATCGGCATTCAGCGGGCGCTTGGAGCGACAAAACGGGTGATCCTGTCGCAGTTCGTAACGGAAGCGACGATTCTGAGCATCGGCGGCGGAGTGATCGGCGTGGTGCTGGGAATAGTGATTTCGTTCCTGATCGACGGCGCGTCGATTGGCACGTTGGAGATGAATACCGAGTTCTCCGGCGACATCGCCGTGCTGGCGCTTGGCGTGTCGGCGGTAATCGGACTGGCGGCCGGTATCTACCCGGCCATGCGAGCTGCGGCGCTGGACCCAATTGAGGCACTAAGGCATGAGTAATCTGATAGATGGGTTCGGAGCGAGACGCCTGCTGCTGATTGCCGCGGCGCTTGGGATGGTGGCTATGATCGCGTGCGGCGCTGAGGCGAGCGGCGGGACCGCTGCGGGCGCGAATCAGGCCGATGATCAGCCGGCCGCCACGGAAGACATTTCCGCTGCTGGGGATGCCCCTGGTTCCGGAGAAGATGAAGCTGAAGCGGCAGCAGCGCCGGGCGGAATCGACCAGGACTGCGTGCAGCAGGTGCTTGGACGCGAAGCGTCTGGGTTCGGCGACATAACGGCCGCTGAACGTGACCGGATCTTCAGCGAATGTTCCGGCGACGACGGCGGCAGGCCACCCAGGGTCGGCGCCGATGGCAACCGTGATTTCCAGTTCGGAGGCGGCGCGCTGGCGGCCATCAACCCCGAGTGCGTACAGGGAATCGTCGGTGGGGATGGTGGTGATGACGGGGGCTTCGCGCAGATCACGCCCGAGCAGCGGCAGCAGATATTCACCGAGTGTGGCGACGGAGACGGCGGCGGGTTCTTCGGGGGGGACGGGTTTGCCGGGCAGTTGCCGGATTGCTTCACGGACGCGCTCGGCGACAGCCCGAACGGGCTTCAAGGCCTCTCCCGGGAAGATTTTCAGGCACTTGCCGAGGCGTGCGGCGATGAGTTCGGTGACTTCGGTGGATTTGGCGGGGACGGCGGCGGTTTCTTTGGCCGGGGCGGCGATGGCGGAGCGGGCGGCGATGGCGGCTTCAGGGGCGGAGGAGGATTCGGCGGCGGTCTGGATCTGAACTCCGAGTGCGTGACGCAGGCGCTAGGACGCTCGGTCGACAGCCTGCAGGATCTCAGCGCACAGGAACGCCAGCAACTGTTCCAGACCTGCTTCGGAGGCGGAGGCCAGTAGAGTCACCCGCAAACCCGCCGGGATAGTCGATGGCGCTATCATTCCCAGTGGCGAGAAGCCGCCAATCAGGGTCCTCTCAGATTCCCTGGGGTGACGATGCCAGACTTGACAATGCCGGACATAACTCTGCCGGAGCTTGTGCGCAACGGCACGATGAGCGAGCAGATGGCCGCCGTACTGTGGTCGGCGGCCGCCGAACGCCGCTGGTTCATCGTGGCCGCGCAGCCGAGAAAGGCGGGCAAGAGCGTGGTATCCGACGCAACTCTGCACTTCGCCCCCGCCGGCACGCCCATCCACCGACTGAATGGCGAGATCGAGGAGATGGAGCGGCTCGCCCGCAGTCCGGACGGCGGATACCTGGTCGTCGGCGAGATCAGCCCGGGGCGCCCGGAGCGCTACATCTGGGGCGATGGGGTGACGGTCCTATTCAACACGTTGAACACCGGCTATGCGCTAAGCACCACTCTCCACGCAACTTCGGTCGAAGGGGTATTCGATCAGATCTGCCTCCAGAACGGCGTCTCTGACGCTAATGTCGGCAAGATCGAATACGTGGCTTATGTCGAACGTTTCGGCGGAGACCCGGACGGTGTCGATGACGATGATCTGTACTGGCGGCGGGTAACTGGCCTGTATGAGATCGCCGGGGTGCACGACGGCCTGCCGGACGCCCGCCTGCTGAGCCGATGGGTGGAGGCGGACGATAGCTTCGTACAGGAACAGAGCCCGCGGCTGCTCGATGCCGGCGAGAACACGCTGGCTGCGCGGGCGCGGCGAATTAGAGAACTGGCAGACGCAGGCCGAACCGGTTTGGCAGACATCGAAACCCTCCGCGAAGGGTCAAACTGACGAAACGCGCTAAGATGCCCCGGCATCATCATGCGTCTGGAGCAGCCATGGCGGACCGGCCAAACCTCGTCTTCATTTTCAGCGACCAGCAACGCTTCGACACGCTTGCCTGCTACGGCAATGATTGGATCCAGACGCCTGCGATCAATGCGCTGGCAGACCACAGCTTCGTATTCCAGAATGCTTACGTTACACAGCCGGTCTGCACGCCGGCGCGCGCCAGCCTGCTGACCGGGCTCTACCCCCACTCGGCCGGGCCAACGGTCAACAAGATGGCGCTACCGGCCGACCGCCAGTCGATAGCCGAGATGCTGCCGGACGACTTCCGTTGCGCTTACTTCGGCAAGTGGCACCTGGGCGACGATACGGTGGCTCAGCACGGGTTCGATGATTGGGTCAGCGTGGAGGACGGCCACCGGCCTCAACTCTCCAGACCGGAGTACCGCTCCATCCTGTCGGACTACCACCGGCACCTGGTGGAAAACGGCTTCGAGCCGGACTCGGAGTTGATGGGCCTACCCGTCTTCACGGCCGACGCACGGGCGGAGTTGCCGGAGGAGTTCCAGATGGCCTCCTTCCTGGGCGATCGCGCCGCTGAGTTCATAGGCGAAGCAGGCGATCAGCCGTTTGTGCTCTACGTCAGCACCTTTGAGCCCCACTCGCCCTACTACGGACCCCTCAATGACCTGTACGACCCGGCGACCCTTCCCACCGGCCCGGCCTTTCTGAAAAAGCCGGAGGGCGGATCACGCTATAGCCGCGTGCGGGCAGACCTCTTCATGCACGCCCTGGAGTCCGGGGACGGCAACGTCGATCCGTATGTTCAGACTCAGGTAGCGACGTTCAATGACGTGACCACCGAAGAGGGTTGGCGAACGCTGCGGGCCAGGTACATGGCGAACATCACACTGGTGGACCGGATGGTCGGCAAGATCACTCAAGCCCTCGATCGCGCCGGCCTGGCCGAGAACACGGTGATCGTCTTCACCAGCGATCACGGAGAGATGGGCGGAGATCACGGCATGCTGGAGAAGCGCTCGCCGTACGAGGAGGCATCGCGTGTGCCGCTGCTCATCCGGGTGCCATGGTTGGCGGAAGGGCAGCGAAAAGTCGGCGGCAGCGTGTCACAGGTCGACCTCGTGCCGACCCTGCTGGACCTGCTCGGCCAGCCGGCGCCCGTCCACCTGCAGGGTAAAAGTCTGGTCCCAGCGATGCGCGGCGAGCGTACGTTGGAAGACAACGATGTGATCATCGAGTGGAACGGAATCAGTGAGATCGAGGACCGTCATCTGGGAAGCCTGGAAATCAACCTGCGCAACACGCAGCCCTGGCGAACCATCGTGCGCGGCCGGTGGAAGCTGAACCTGTGCGCGACGGACCAGTGCGAGCTTTATGATCTCGAAGGCGACCCGCATGAGTTGCGCAATCTGTTCGACGATCCCGCGCAACAGGAACGCGTACGCGATCTGGCGGGGCGGGTACGCGACTGGCAGGCCCGCACCGACGACACAGCGCCTCTGCCGCGGGCCTGAGCCGGAAGGCGCTCGCAAGCCTGGGCGCCATCGGCACCGCGGCGCCGCCCCTGTTCGCGTGCGCGCGAAAGCGGTATGGTTTGGGCGGTCAGAGTAGCCGGCCCCTCGGTTGAACGATAATCGGGGGCCGCATATGGTCGCATGCGGCCGGATACACGAATCAGGGAGCAGACGCAAATGCCCGATAGTACGGGTAGCCAGACGGTCACGGTCAGGAAATCCAATTCACGGGGCGGGAGCACCGACCTGGAGCTCCAGGTGCCGCTGTACGAGCGCGAACGGCTTGAAGATGTTGGATTCCTCACGGCGATGACCCTGGTCTTGTTGGGCAACTACGCACAAACCGGACATTTCGGGGGACCGCTGGCCTATACGCCGTACAACGTGTCGCTCCACCTCGCCGGACCGGAGAATGGCGGCCTCCTCTATGACTACCGGCGGCCGAAGCATCCGTATTGCGATAAGTTCCTGCTGGCCGGGGGTCACAACGCGCCGACCAGTTACGCCCTGTGGATGATCATGGGGGAGGCGCTGGCCCGCAAGCATGCCCTGACCGGCGACGATCGTTACAGGGTTGACCCGAAGGTGGCGATGCGGTCGATTGACGCGATCGGGTTTCGGCGCGGCCGGGCCGCCCTGGACACGATCCTCGCTGACAACGATCTCGAAGATCATCCGTTGATGGCAGAGGCGAAGGTACGGGGGATACGAGCCCTGGCCGGCCATGCAGAGACAACGGATCTGACCAATGACGTGAACGGCGGCCCATCGGGGATCGGGATCGCCACCGCCGCCGGAAAGGCAGCTTTCTGGGACATTGTCGGTGCCCCTGACACTTTGAAAATAATGGCCTTGGAAGGTGAATTCGCTTTGACTTCCGGCCATTCGCAAGAGATGAAGACACAGGCCGCGGCGCAGCAGGTCGGAAAGCGGTTGCGGCTTCTTCTTTCGTTCAATAATTCCGGCATCGACGATGAGCTGATCGGGAGTCTTATCCAGCCGTCCATCGATGGTTACAGGCTGGAAGATCAGTGGGCATCGTATGGCTGGAATGTATTCTCCGTGGACAACGCCAACGACTTCGACCAGGTCGTCGCAACTCTCAAGGCGATGGAAGATTGGGACCCGGCGGACGGGCGTCCCATGATCGTCGTTGGCAAGACCGTAAAGGGTTGGTGGCCTGGTGCTGAGAACGGCATGGTCGCCGGCATGCCCCAGATCATTGATCATGCGTCTCACCCCTACGGATTTCCGATGAACGGCGACTATTTTGTGGCCCTGGCCAAAACGTTCGAAGACCGCTTCGGCGTGGAGTTCCAGGGAATCCGAGACGGCGCGGTCGGGAACGAGCGCGACCGGCTGATCCAGCTCAAGACCAACATGGACGTCGCTATGTCCGTGATGGAGAAGAACGGTCTGGGCGACTGGCTTGCGGAGCGGCTGGTGACGATCGGCGATCAACTGAAAGACGACCTCAAGCTGCGGGTCGACAGACATCGCGATCCGTTCCAGGACGAACGCCTGAAGGTTGCGAACCTGCCAACCGAACCGCAGACGGTGGAGGTCCGGAACCCGGCGTCCGGCGAGGAGAAAGAAATCGGCATCAAGCTCTTCGAGGAGCCGGGCAATGTCCGCGGCACGCGTCGAGCGATCTCAGAGATCATCAAGTGGATGAATTACGTCACCGAGAACCGGTTCATCACGGTTGCCGCCGACCTTTTCGAGTCGATCAACGTCCAGAACGGCGCCTTGTGGGGCAAGTTCGACCCCGAGTCCAACCCGGCCGGCACGCAGCTCCGCGCCGCCATCCAGGAGGCCGGAAACGCTTCCACAGCGATCGGCCTGGTGGGCCAGACGGCGTCACTGGACCCCGACAAACATGTCGGTGTGTGGGCGCTGAGCGGCACGTACGGGGCATTTACGCCCCTGATGTACCTCCCGGCCCGAGTCTGGAGCCAGCAGAACCAGGACAGCCCCTTCCGCGTGGGCGTGCTCAACATACTCGCGGGCCACTCCGGCCCGGAGACTGCCGCTGATGCCCGGACCCATTTCGGCATCTACTCGCCGCAGGTGTGGAAGCTGTTCCCGCGCGGCCAGACCATAACCCTGAGTTTCTGGGACTACAACGATGTCGCTCCCGGTTACTTCGCGGCCGCCGAAATCGCCGCGCGTGACCCCAAAGTCGGAGTGATAGTCCTGGAAGTGGCCCGGCCGGACTTCCCGGTCGCAGATCGCTCCACGTTCGCGGACACAGACCTCAAGGCCGCCGCAAAAGGTCTCTACGTGATCCGCGACTTCGACGAGTCGAAACCGAGGAACGGGTACGTGCTGGTCCAGGGCTCCAGCTCGTCGGTCAACCTCATGAAAGTACTACCCCGGCTTGAAGAAGCAGGCGCGAATGTGAAGGTGATCGCAACGATCAGCGAAGAGCTGTTCGACCTACAGCCCGAGGCATACCGTAACTCTGTTCTGCCGCCGGAAGCGAAGTACGACCTGATGGTGGTCACCACCGGAACTCGCAGAATGTGGCCTGTGCGGAATCTCGGTCCGCTCACCGACGAGTATTCACTTGTATCGGACTGGCACAACGAGTGGCTGACGGGCGGATCCGAGTCAGACGTCATAGCCGAGGCCCACCTCGACCCTGAGTCGATCTTCGCCGGCGTCAAGCGGTTCGCCGACGATCACGAATCGCGGGTTGCGCGGCAGCGGGATGCCGTTGCCAGCCTGGTCTAGCGGACGGGTAGGGCCGGATGGCCGCTGACCTGTCCGTCGCGGAGGCGCGCCGCATAGCTCTCGCCGCCCAGGGTTTCGACAGCGCCCGCAAAAACGGTCGCGTCGGTACCGAGGATCTCAGCGGCATTGTCGACCGCCTCGGGTTGATTCAACTCGACTCGGTCAATGTGGTGGTCCGCTCGCACTACATGCCATTCTTTTCCAGGCTGGGCCCGTACGATCGGCCGCTTGTCGAAAAGATGGCTTTTGATGAACGCAGGCAGTTTGAATACTGGGCCCACGTGGCGTCGATGCTGCCCATGGGCATGCATCCCCTGGTGCGCTACAGGATGCGGGGCGCCGAGCCGCGCTGGCGCGCCAAACATTTGATGGAGGAGGCGCCGGGATATTTCGACGCGGTTCTCGACGAGGTTCGCGATAAAGGCCCGGTCTGTGTTTCTGATCTCGACGATCCCGGCGAGCGCAAGGGAGCGTGGTGGGGCTACAGCGACGGCAAAACTGCGCTCGAGTGGCACTTCCTGACGGGTGCGGTTACGACATCCACCCGCCGCAACTTCACCCGCTATTACGATCTGGCGGAGCGCGTGATCCCATCCGATGTGCTCTCCAAGGCCGACATCCCGGAAGAAGACGCCCATCGCGAGTTGATGCTGCTGGCGGCTCGCTGCCACGGCGTTGGCACGGCAAGAGACCTTGCCGACTACTTCCGGATTCGCCTGCCGGATGCACGCATACGGTTGCGGGAACTTGTCGATTCGGACGCCGTCCGGAAGATCGCCATCGAAGGTTGGAAAGAGCCCGCGTACATGCACCCGGAGGCGGCAGACCCCGGTGAGATCAGGGGGGAGGCGCTTCTGACCCCCTTCGACCCGGTGGTATGGGAGCGCGATCGGGTCGAAAGACTGTTCGATTTCACCTACCGGATTGAGATCTATGTGCCGGAGCCGAAGCGCCGGTACGGCTACTACGTGATGCCGTTTCTGATGGATGGGGAGCTGGTCGCCCGCGTGGACCTGAAGGCCGAGCGCGACCGCGGCGTGCTGAAGGTGAAGGGCGCGTTCGTGGAGGAAGGCGCCAGCCGGAGCGAGGTGGCGGGCCGCCTGGCGCGCGAACTGAAACTCATGGCAGGGTGGCTGGGGCTGGACCGGGTGGTGGCAGGCCGCCGCGGCGATCTGGTTGATGACCTGCGCGGGGCTCTGAAAGGCTGAGGCGCTTACTCCTCGGGGTCTTCGCCGACCGCGTCGACGCCGAGCAGTTCGTCCCATGTGCCTGTGAACTCGGTTGCCTGGGGGTAGGCACCCTCGAAAAGCCTGACCCTGCGCGGGTCATCATCAAGCAGCGGAAGCGGCGGGGATGGCGCCGGGGCCGCAGGTTCCCCGCTCTCCGTGCTCGCCAGCCCGGTCAATCGCGGGCAATCCACCGCCTTTGAGTGAATCGCGACCTTGAACGCGCCGAGGCCATCCCTCCTCAGAATCTGATCGATTGCCATCCGGTTTGCCGCGACCTTTCGCCGTGGGTTGCCGGAACTGTCGAGCTGCTTCCTGAACTCCCTTATACCCAGACGCGCCAGGAAATCGGCCTGCACGGTGATTCCGACCGCCGAGAATCCAACATCGGAAAGCGCCTCATCCAGCGCCGTGAAGTCAACGTGCACCGACAGATCCTGCTGCCCGATATGCTGGAACGGATTGGCGTTTAGCGTATGACGGTAGTAGCACCGCAAAGTGCCTCTGGTGCGCTCGAGTGAGTAGTACTGGCGTGACGGATAGCCGTAGTCGATGGTGAGCACAAACCCCTTCCGGATATTTCGGGAAACCGACTCCGCCCAGGGACCGAGGCCCAGGTTTACTTCGCTCGTGTAGCCATCCGGGAGGCCGGGGCGCAACGGTTCGAGCCGATCGCCTATCGCAGGGTGTGACAGTTGGCCGGGCTCTTCCGTAAGCACTCCGTCCCGTTCGACCACCCACAACTCCTTTACTGTCCCGTCAGTGACAACGAATCGGTGCGCGGGAAACGCATCGAGAAGCTCATTGGAGATCACGCATCCGACGGCGTCCAGGGTGTGGTCCATGGGTGCTGCAGACGCCCTGTCCAGTGCCGTGTAGGTCATTGCCCGGTCGAAGCCCGATTCGAAACGAGAAGCATGGGCCTGGATGTCGGAGGCGAGGACGCCGCTACCTGCGCCGTATTCGATGACCGCGAATTCGGCCGGCGATCCAAGGACCCGCCACATCTCATGGAGTTGTACGCAGATCAGTGCCCCAAACGCGGGATGGGCGGAAGGGCTCGTGAAAAAGTCGCCCGATTCGCTGACACGAGCGGTGGCCGCGTAGTAGCCGTCCTCCGGGTCATAAAGGACGGTTTCCATGAATTCGGCGAACGTAATGCGCCCTTCGCTCCGAATCCGAGTCCTAATCTTCGTTTCTAGAATTGATGAATTCACGGGACAATGATCGCGCTGCGAAAATAAAGAGCGCCCCATTGCGGGGCGCTCTCTTTTTCGGTGTCGCTATGACTTTGATTTCGCCTTCGCTTCCTTCGCAGCTCCGACTTCGCGGGCCCGCGCGGATGCGGCTTCAGCAGCCTTCTTACGCGCCGCGCTGTTGCCGCGGTCCCAGCCGCTGGTCTGAATCGAGTTCTGAAACTCCCTGGTCTGACCGCACTTTTTGCATGTCCCCTCGCTGATGGGGCCATTGGGCGCATCGATCTGCCAGAAATGCTCGCACTCGGGGTGCTTGTCGAAGAAATCGGCGACTTCGTTATTGGTTTCGGTTCTACTCTTGGCTTCGGTCATAATCCCCTTCCGTGCCGTGCCAGCCCACTTATCTGCCGCTCACGAGGCAGATGGGGTCAGCGTTGCTCAATCGGTACATACGGCTGTTCTTCCGGCCCTGTATAAACGAGCCTGGGACGCAGAAGAATATTGTTCTGCTGCTGCTCCAGAACCTGGAGTACCCAGCCCGGCATGCGTCCTACAGCGAAAATCGGGACGAACAGGTCTTCTGGAATTCCATTCAGGTAGTAAATAACTCCGGCGAAGAAGTCCACATTCACGTGGATTCCGCGACGTGCATATGGCTGCATCGCCTCGATAACGGCTTCCAGTATCCCGAACCACTTGGGCTCGCCCACGTCCTCGCTGAGCTTCTGAACGCCTGCCCGCAGGTGGCGCGCCCTTGGATCCTCCGCCCGGTAAACGCGGTGGCCGAATCCCATGACCCTGCCGCCTTCACTCAGAAGGTCTTTCACATACCGCGCGGCGTTCTCGGGCTCGCCGATCTCAAGGGCCATCTTCATTACGCCCTCCGCTGCCCCGCCGTGTGCCGGGCCGGAGAGCGAGGCTATGGCGGCGGTGATCGCGCCGTGAATGTCTGCGTTCGTGCCGATAACCACCCTGGCGGTGAACGAAGATGCGTTGGACCCATGTTCGGCATGCAGAATGAAGTCTTTATCCATCAACGATGCGGTGTCTTCATCCGGTACTTCGCCGGCGAACATATAGAGGAAGTTGGTGGCGTGGTTCAGGTCACTGCGCGGTGCGACCGGCTGCCTGCCTTCGCGAATGGCGTAATGCGTCATGACTATCGTGGGCACCTGCGCAGTGAGGCGAAGCCCCTTGCGGAGCGTTGCCTCATGCGAGTTGTCGCCAGCGTCCGGGTCGTACGCGGACAGCGCTGAAACGGCGGTCCGCAACACGTCCATCGGGTGGGAGGCCTTAACGGCGCGTATTATGCCGACGATCTCATCCGGAATCTCGCGTGACGAGCGAAGTTGCGCGTCGAACTCCGCTAGCTGGGAACGTGTAGGCAGGCTTCCATGTATGAGGAGGTACGACGTCTCCTCGAACGTCGAGTTGTCTGCCAGATCGTGGATGTTGTAGCCACGATAGAGAAGGACGCCCTTTTTTCCGTCGATGAAAGAGGACTCGGTGCGGTCGAAATAAACATCCGCGAGTCCACGGATTACCTGGATCTCACCGGTAGTCACTAAGGTCTGCTCCCCGTATGGCGCCTGCTCATATATTGGATGCCGCCATGCGCCCAGCCGGCGTGCGCATATTCGCGGCGGCCTTCCCGGTCAGGGCATCCGAACCCGGCGAAACGGGTCTTGGGGGACGGCGCGTCGAACATTTCGGAGACTGAAAATTGGTCCCTTCCCAGTGACGCCAAGGTAGCATCGGCCATATGGGGTGTCAACTTGGCCCCCGTACGGACCCCGGGCGAGGAAAATCGACGCGCCTGCTCCCCCTAAGCGTAAGTTTGGACTTCGTTGAGGATCCTCTCTTCGATCTCATTTATATCCAACGCTCCGAGATCGTCGCCATTCCTGAGCCGGACGGCAACTGTGCCGCCTTCCTGCTCCCGGTCACCGACGACCAGCATGTAGGGAATCTTCTGCAACTGAGCTTTCCGGATCTTCGCGTTCATCCGCTCATTGGAATCGTCCAGCTCAACCCGCAATCCGGACGCCTTCAACTGAGCCTGAACACCCCTGCAGTACTCGACGTTGCGGTCGGTTATCGGCACAAGGACCGCCTGCACGGGCGCAATCCACACCGGGAAGTTGCCGGCGAGGTGCTCAATCCAGACACCGAGGAAGCGTTCGAGCGAGCCGAGCATGGCCCGGTGGATCATCACGACACGCTGTTTGCTGCCATCCTCGGCAACGTAGTCGAGGTCGAATCGTTCCGGCATGTTGAAGTCCAGTTGCACGGTGCCAAGTTGCCACTCTCGTCCGATTGCGTCTGGAACGAACATATCGATCTTGGGACCATAGAACGCGCCCTCACCCGGTTCAACGTCGTGCTTCAAGTCCGATGCCTCAAGCACCTCGGTCAGAGCTGCCTCCGCACTGTCCCACAGCTCATCCGACCCGACTCGATTCTCCGGCCTTAGTGAGAGGGCATAGCGGATCTCTTCGAATCCGAGTACTTTGTAGGACTCCTGCAGCATCGCTATGAAATCGCGCACCTCATCGCCAATCTGGTCCGGCGTACAGAAGATATGTGCATCGTCCTGTACCATGCTGCGCACCCTCATCAGGCCGTGGGTTACGCCGGACCGCTCATAGCGATGCAGACGGCCGAAATCCGCCAGGCGAATGGGCAACTCCCGATAGGAGCGGAGCGAAGAGGCGTAGATAATGGCCGCCGCCGGGCAGTTCATGGGCTTGACGCCGTACTCCCGCTCATCTACCTCCATCGTGTACATGTTCTCGATATAAGCCTCGTAGTGGCCTGAGGTTTTCCAGAGGTCTGTCAGAAACAGTTCGGGCGTTATCACTTCGTCATAGCCGTACCGGCCGTAGAGGCCGCGGACGTACTCAACAAGACGGTTGAAAACGTATGTGCCCTTCGGCAGGAAAAACGGGCTCGCCGGTGAGACTGGATCGAAAAAGAACAGGTTCATCTGCCGGCCCAGTTTGCGATGGTCTCTGCGGTCGGCTTCCTCCAGCATGTGGAGGTACTCGGCCTGGGCTTCCTTCGACTCCCACGCGGTCCCGTAGATCCTCTGGAGCATGGGATTCTTCTCATCGCCGCGCCAGTAGGCGCCGGACGCAGACAGGAGCTTGACCGCCTTGATCTGGCCGGTGGACTCCACGTGCCCGCCGCGGCAGAGATCTTCAAATTCGCCGTGTGCGCAGAACGTGACGTCTTCGTCCTCTGGAATCCCTTCCAGAATTTCCAGTTTGAACGGATTGTCCTTGACCAGTTCCACTGCCTCTTTTCGCGAGACTTCACGCTCCACGAACGGGTGGTTCCGGCCAATCGACTTCCGCATCCGTTTTTCAATGCGCTTCAGATCGTCCGGAGTGAATGGCTCATCGACGGCGAAGTCGTAGTAAAAGCCATCTTGAGTCGGCGGCCCGATCGTGAGCTTTGCGTCTGGGAACAGTTCCACCACGACTTCGGCAAGCACGTGTGCCGCGGAGTGGCGTATGCGGCTGCGCAGGTCGGCGAGTTCAGGGTCTGCTTGTTTCAATGCCATCTTCTCGATCCTCTCAATACGGACGCGCAGAACGTGTTCGGTTCCAATTCTGGGTCCGCGGTGTCTGGTATCGGTGATCAGTGCCGTAGCCCGTATGGGTATCGGCTGGCGGCGCGCCCCGGGGGGCCGGGATTTTCAGGAGCGCGCCCTCATAGTGACCAGAGTGGTAACCAGAACAGTGAGAGAACCATCAGTTACGCCAGACAGCGCGCGGCCCGCGATAGGGCGTCTGCGCGTCGGTTGAAGAGGCTGGACTGTCGAATTCATCTGTCTGGCTGACGAGTACATGACTGCGAATTTCGATTTCGTGGTGGGCGGTGGGGGACTCGAACCTCCGACCTCAGCGATGTCAACGCTGCGCTCTAACCAACTGAGCTAACCGCCCGCGGACCGCCCGGTCAAGTGTCCGCAAATTGTACCGCGGGGTCGCTGCGCCGGGCGCGTCTTATCGCTACTAATCTCCCGCCGGCTCTTTTTCCTCGACGGCCTTGGACACCGATTCCTCGACGGCCTCGGACTCCGATTCCTCGACGGCCTCAGACACCGATTCCTCGACGGCCTCAGACACCGATTCCTCGACGGCCTCAGACACCGATTCCGCTTCGGGCGGATCATCGGAATTCTCGGATCCGTCTCCCAGTACTGAGGCCGCGTCCCCGGAAGTTGACGCCAGCAGCGACTCGGCGGCTGCGGCGGCTTCCAGGTCTTCCTCGGAACTGTCCTTTTTGGCAGAGAAGGCCTGCGCCGCGCGTGCGGCGTCATCACCTTCGCCAGCAGGCGGCGAGCCCAGAGCGCTGGGGTCGACTGCTCCCAGCCCGTCTCCGGTCTCAGTTATGAAATCGTCCTCGGCGCCAAATGCCCGCAAAGCCTCTTCGAACGTTGGAGGAGCCTCCGTCGTACCGGAAAGCGTGCCCTTGATGCGCGGACCGAGCTGGTCCAGTCCAAGCTTCTTCCGACCTTCCTCCGAACGGTCAAGCCGGGCCGGGATCAGCCGGCCGATGATCACGTTCTCCTTGAGGCCGAGCAGGTGGTCAACTGCTCCGTTGACCGCCGCTTCAGTAAGAACCCGAGCCGTCTCCTGGAACGAGGCGGCGGCGAGGAAGCTCTCTGTGTTGAGAGATGCCCTGGTTATGCCCAGCAGCACCGGGCTCGCGGTGGCCGGCTCGCCGCCTTCTGCGAGTATGCGCGCATTTCTCCGCTCGTAATCGAGGCGGTCAATCAGCTCGCCAGGCAGAAGATCTGTATCGCCTGGAACGTCCACGCGGACCTTTCTCAGCATCTGCCGGATGATTACTTCGATGTGTTTGTCGTGGATCGGCACACCCTGAGATCGGTATACGGCCTGCACCTGCGAGATGATGTATCTCTGTGCAGTCTCGTGGCCCTCGATACGCAGAATGTCCTGCGGGTTCTTGGGACCCGCCGTCAACTGGTCGCCTGCGGTGACTGTGTCTCCGGTGCGTACCGTGAGCGCCGCCGCGGCCGGGATCTGGTACACGCGTTCGTCCCGCTCGTCCCAGGTAATAGATATGCCAGCCTTCGTGACTTTCGCCACGCCCGCGGCCGCTGCAAGGATCTCATCGTCCAGCGCGAGAGCCGTCTCATCCGGTTGTTCGGCCTTTTTACCGCGTACCTTTTTGCGCCCAAGGATGGGCATTCCGACATCGACCCAGTCTCCCGTTTTCACGAGCGGCTTGTGTGAGTCCGGAATGTCCAACTCTTCGCGGAATTCCTGAGTATCGCTGACTTTAACTTCGCGGCCTTCATCGCTGATCACGACTTCGACGACGCCGTCGATCTCCGTAATGCTCGCGACTCCTCGCGGAGTTCGGGCTTCGAAAAGCTCCTCCACACGAGGCAATCCGCTGGTAATGTCAAGACCGGCGACACCGCCAGTGTGGAACGTTCTCATTGTCAACTGGGTGCCGGGCTCGCCGATGCTCTGGGCCGCGATGATGCCTGCGGCCTCGCCAAGGAGGGCGGTTTCACCCGTTGCAAGCGACGCGCCGTAGCACTTTCTGCAAAGCCCGCGGGTCGCCTCGCAACTCAGCGGCGAGCGCACATACATTTCCTTGACGCCCGCATCGACGATCTCCTGGGCAAGATTCTTCTGCATGAGCGTGTTCTCATCCGCCAGTACCTCCCCGGTTTCCGGGTGGATCACCGGCGCGGCCGGGAATCGGCCAACGGCGCGCTCTCTGAGACTGGCCTCCGTGGCAGTATCCACCGCTTCATGGATCCAGGTGCCGTTGCGGGTTCGGCAGTCCTCGAACAGAACGATTACGTCCTGCGCGACGTCGGCGAGACGGCGCGTGAGATAGCCGCTGTCCGCTGTGCGGAGTGCGGTGTCGGCCAGGCCCTTCCTTCCACCGTGCGTGGAGATGAAGTACTCCAGCACTGAAAGGCCCTCGCGGAAACTTGAGCGGATGGGCAGATCGATGATTCGCCCCTTCGGATCCGACATCAAGCCGCGCATGCCCGCCATCTGCTTGATCTGCGCGATGTTACCTTTGGCGCCTGACAACGCCATCTGGTAGATGCCGCCGTAGTTCGGCAGGGCTTTTTCCACTGCCTTGGTCATCTCGTCGGACACCTTGGTCCAGATGTCTATCGCCGCTTTATAGCGTTCTTCCTCCGTGATCATGCCCTGGAGATACTGTTCTTCCAGCTTGTGAACGGCAGAATCCGCCTTCTTAAGCAGGCTTTCCTTCTCGCTCGGGACGACGATATCGGTAATGGCAATGGTCGTTCCCGACTGTGTGGCGTAACGGAATCCCAGTGCCTTGAGAGCGTCCAGGAAGTCCGCGGTGCGCTCATTCCCCAGACGTTCGTAGGCCGATGAGACAAGCTCTTTGACCTTGTCGCGGTCCACATTCACGTTCACGTAGCCCAGCTCATCCGGCACTGCATCGTTGAAGATGATCCGGCCAACGCTCGTGGTCAGCCACTCGCCATTATCGCCCTCGCCTCTCACCATGATGGGAGTTCGAAGACCCAACTGTTCGTGATCGTGCGCCAGGCGCGCCGCATCAAAGTCGGGGAACCGGGGCATAGCGCCATTCAGAGAAACCTCGGCGGTCTCTTCCGGATCTCCCTCGTCGGAAATGGCGTCGGTACTGGCCTCGGTATCGGCCTCCGGCTCGTCTTCGCCCTCAATAGTAGTGAGGTAGAAGTTACCCAGGACCATATCCAGTGTGGGGGAGACGATCGGGTCACCGGATGCCGGTGAAAGCATGTTGTTAGTGCTCAGCATTATCCTCTGGGCTTCCAGTACCGCCTCCCGTGAAAGCGGCACGTGGACGGCCATCTGGTCGCCGTCGAAGTCGGCGTTGAACGCCGTGCATACCAGTGGGTGGATTTTGATGGCGCTGCCTTCGACCAGAACCGGCTGGAACGCCTGGATTCCGAGTCTGTGCAGCGTGGGAGCGCGATTCAGCAGCACCGGCCGGTTTTTGATGACCTCTTCCAGGATGTCCCAGACTTCCGGCCTCGCGCGCTCCGCCATTCGCTTTGCGCTCTTGATGTTATGTGCGTAGCCCTTGACCACGAGCAGGTTCATGACAAACGGCTTGAACAACTCGAGCGCCATTTTCTTGGGCAGCCCGCATTCGTGCAGCCTCAGCTCAGGACCGACGATGATGACCGAACGACCCGAGTAGTCAACGCGCTTGCCCAGCAGGTTCTGCCTGAACCTACCCTGCTTTCCGCGCAACAGGTCAGTGAGTGATTTGAGCTTGTGGTTATGGCTTCCTGATATCGCGCGGCCGCGTCGGCCGTTGTCGATCAGCGCGTCAACCGCCTCCTGAAGCATGCGCTTCTCGTTGCGAACGATGATGTCTGGCGCCTGGAGGTCGAGAAGCCTCTTCAGGCGGTTGTTCCGGTTTATCACCCTCCGGTAGAGGTCGTTGAGGTCGGAAGTCGCAAACCGGCCACCGTCCAGTTGGACCATGGGGCGCAACTCTGGCGGCAGTACCGGCAGCATGGTCAGAACCATCCACTCGGGCTTGTTGCCGCTCTTGACGAACGCTTCCACTACGCGGAGGCGCTTGATCGCCTTCTTTCGGCGCTGGCCTGACGTGCTGCGCACCTCAGCCTGGAGCTCTTCCCGCTGCTCATTGAGATCGGTGTGCTTCAGAATATACAGAATGGACTCGGCGCCCATGCCGGCCTTAAACACCTCGCCGTAGCGATCGCGAAGCTCCCTGTAGCGGGCCTCAGTAAGCAGATCGAGGCGTGAGATACCTTCGAGTTCTTCGATGCGCTCGGTAATGTCGGCCTCAAGCGCTTCTTTCGCCTCGTCATACTTCTCTTCGACAGCAGTGATCTGAGGCGCGAGCGGATCTTCCGGCTCTTCCGCTTCGTCCACCTCCGGCTCTATATCCTTTGCCGAGGCTTTCGCTTTCACCGTAGTCTTGGACTTGGATTTGGCCCCGGGCTTCGCCTTGGATTTGGCTTTTGCCTTGCCCTTAGCTGCCGGCTCCTCCTTTTCAATTTCGGCTTCGGCTGCCGGCTCCTCGCCTTCTGCGGACGCGGCCGCCTCCTCGGCGGCGACATCGCCACTGCGGAGCGCCTCAATCGCAGCCTGCTTCTCCTCGTCAAAGCGGATCCGCTCGGCTTCAAGATAGCTGTTGAGGCTCTCCATCGCCCGCTCTCTGGCATCCTCATCGACCTCGGTCACAGCGTACTGGGCGAAGTACAGGACCCGCTCCAGGTTGCGCGGCGAGAGATCAAGAAGCAGGCCCAGGCGTGACGGCGTGCCTTTTGAGAACCAGATATGCGCGACTGCCGCAGCCAGCTTGATGTGGCCCATCCGCTCCCGGCGTACTTTGGCTCTGGCTATTTCGACGCCACAGCGATCACACACAACGCCCTTGTAGCGGATCTTCTTGTACTTGCCGCAGTAGCACTCCCAGTCTTTCGTCGGCCCGAAGATCCGTTCGCAGAACAGACCGTCCTTCTCGGGGCGCAGTGTCCTGTAGTTAATCGTCTCCGGCTTGGTGACTTCTCCGTATGACCACGCTCGAACCTGCTCTGGCGAGGCCAGGGAAATTCGGATTGCGTTGAAGTCGGTGCCAGTATCTGTCATTCCTGTTCAGTCCTTCTCTACACTTCGGGGCTGTACGCTTCGGGGCGTTTTCGTGGCGCATTGGCCGGCGCCTCTACGCGTACATCTCTGCCTATGGACCGTTGCAGTCGTCCAGGGTCTGTCCATCCGTCTCCGCCCAGGCTCCGGATGATGCCGGTCAACTGCCTTGCCGGCCTGCCTGTTTCGGTTAGACGACTTCCTCAGTCGTCATCCTCGGAGCCATCTTCTTCCGTGGCGTCTTCTTCACCAGTGGGGGTGTCTTCGGACTCCAGTTTGACCAGCCCCTCGTCCTCGCCACCGTCATCGTCCTTATCTTCGTGTTCATCTGGGACGCCATCATCGGACTCGACTAAGTCCTCATCGTCCAGATCGTCGCCGAGATCGAGGTCGGGCATCCCCTCTCCCAGGGCCATTTCGGCCCAGATAGAGCTGTCGATCCCGTCATCGCCGGTGGCAACGCCGGTGCCGGCGGCCTCGGCCTCATCAATCTCGAACCTGTTGCCGACCTCGTTCAACAACTCAACGGAAAGGCCGAGCCCCTGGAGTTCTTTAAGGAGGACATGGAACGATTCCGGCACTCCGGGTTGGATGACGTTCTCGCCCTTAACGCTGGCTTCATAGGTTTTTACCCTGCCAATCACGTCATCGGACTTGACCGTTAGCATCTCCTGCAGGTTGTAGGCCGCGCTATACGCTTCGAGCGCCCACACCTCCATCTCACCAAACCGCTGGCCGCCGAACTGCGCCTTGCCGCCCAGCGGCTGCTGAGTGATCAACGAGTAGGGACCGGTAGAGCGGGCGTGAATCTTGTCTTCCACCAGATGGATCAGCTTCAGCATGTATGTCGTGCCAACTGCGATCGGCTGGTCGAACGGCTCACCTGTCCGGCCGTCGTACAGCGTCTGCTTGCCGATGAATGGAGCGACGATGTGCTGTTTCCTGTCCAGGGACAGGCACATCTCGTACATATCAGCGGACTTCATTCCGCTGATGTCCACACCCGCCACCTCGGCCAGCCATATCTTTATGCAGGCATCGCGCGCCAAAGCAACCTTGTTCTCATCGAAAAGGTCCTTGTGCTTGTAGCCGCGCTCGGCCAGCCATGCAATGACGATTTCATCATCGATCGCTGCGCCGTCAAGATCCCGCTGATCGACAGCGTTGGACGCCTGCACGAACCACGCCCTTGAGAGAGCGTCCTCGATCATCGTATGGGTAGCGCCGTCAAAGACCGGCGTGCGGGCCCGGAAGCCCAGTATACTGGCCGCGTACCCCAGGTGCATCTCCAGCACCTGTCCAAGGTTCATTCGAGAAGGGACGCCAATCGGGTTCAGAATCACGTCCAGTGGTGTGCCGTCCGCAAGATAGGGCATGTCCTCGGCCGGCAAAATCTTGGCGATGACGCCCTTGTTGCCGTGCCGGCCGGCCATCTTGTCGCCTTCCATGATCTTGCGTGTGTGGGCCACCCACACGCGCACCATGCGAATCACTCCGGCAGGCAGGTTGTCACCTGCATCCTTGGTGAGGATCTTTACGTCGAGCACCTTGCCGTACTCACCGTGAGGCACCCTCAGAGAAGTATCTTTCACGTCTCGGGCTTTCTCACCGAATATCGCGCGGAGGAGTTTCTCCTCGGCCGTCAGTTCTGTCTCGCCCTTCGGCGTGATTTTGCCGACCAGGATGTCGCCCGACGCCACGTACGCGCCGATGCGGATGATCCCCTCTTCGTCCAGGTCGCGGAGACTCTCTTCCCCAACGTTCGGGATGTCCCGCGTGATCTCCTCGGGGCCCAGCTTCGTGTCTCTCGCCTCGGACTCGTGCTTCTGGATGTGAATTGAGGTGTATTTGTCGGCCTTTACGAGATTTTCCGAGAGGATGATGGCGTCCTCGTAGTTGTAACCCTCCCAGCTCATGAAGCCGACGAGGATGTTTTGCCCCAGGGCCAGCTCGCCGCCCTCGGTCGATAAACTGTCGGCGAGCGCGTCACCTATAACGACGCGCTGCCCCTTATCGACAATCGGCCGCTGCGACACGCATGTTCCCTGGTTGGACCGCCTGAACTTCGTGAGCGGATACTCCACTTTCTCACCGTCGTCGGTTTGAATGACGATCATGTCGCCGGTGGCCTGGGCGATGATTCCGGAGTGCTCCGCGATGATCACCTGCCGGCTGTCCCGCGCCACTCGCTCTTCCATGCCCGTGCCCACGGTCGGCGCTTCCGGCAGCACCAGCGGCACGGCCTGCCGCTGCATGTTTGAGCCCATCAGCGCGCGGTTTGCGT
>JADFHP010000037.1 GCA_022567135.1 Chloroflexota bacterium | reverse complement strand
GCCGCCCGCGCCTTCCGCTTCGACCCACACCGGGAACTGGACCCCAATCTGGAGATCATCGCGTCATACGTTCGCGCCAAAGACGTGTTGGTTGATGTGGGTGGAGGCGCCGGCAGGGTGGGCTTGCCGTTGGCGTTGCGCTGCCAAAGACTGATAAATGTGGACGCTTCCCCCGGAATGGGCCAAGAATTTCTGGCCTGCGCACAAGAAGCAGGAATCACCAATGCCCAACTGGTTCAATCCCGGTGGGAGGAAGCCCTAGAGGTCACCGGCGACGTGGTTTTCTCGTCCGATGTGGCCTATTTCGTGCGGGACATAGTCCCCTTTATCGAGAAGCTGGACGCCGCCGCCCGGCGCAGGGTGATGATCACCCTATGGAGTCTTTCGCCACCCAACCGCAGCGCGCCCATTTACCGCATGGTCTACGGAGAAGAACAGGCGCCGGTTCCTGCCTATACCGACCTGCTGCCGGTGCTGTGGGAAATGGGCATCCCGGCCGATGTGCGGTTCCTGCCCGGAGGCCGCTGGTGGGACCAGGAACTTCCCCAGACCCGTCCTCAGGCGGTGGAATTCGCGTTACGGGGGCGTTGGCTGCAGGCGAAAGACCGGGAGCGGGCGGCCCAAGTGGTTGAGGCGAATTTCGAGCAGCTGTTTGCCGCTGGAGATCAGGGGTTCCGTCCCCTGTGGCATGGCGGCTTCCGAGAGTTGCTTATAACGTGGCAGGCGGGGGAGAGGCTATAAGCGTATTGTAACGGCTCGAGTTGCGTGCGGGTCGTCACCCATTGACAGTGATTCGGACGAACCCGCCACACGGGTCCAAGACGCACTGGAACACCCTTCCCATCCCTACTATACTAACCGTATGGCAGAGCCATCGTCCCAATCAGAACGAAGTTCGCCACCCCACAGCCAATCACGGAACATATTCGTAGGCCGCCAACGGGAAATGGCGGAGCTTACCGTTGCGCTAGATGATGCCCTGTCCGGTCAGGGCCGTCTGGTGATGCTGGTGGGCGAGCCGGGTATCGGGAAGACACGCACGGCCCAGGAGTTGGCGGCCCTCGCCCAAACCCGTGGCGCCCAAGTGCTTTGGGGCCGGTGCTACGAGGAAACTGGGGCGCCGCCCTACTGGCCATGGGTGCAGGCCATCCGAAGCTATGTCACGGACAAAGAAGCGGAGACTCTCCGGGCCGAGATGGGCAGTACTGCATCGGTGATCGCTGAGATCGTGCCGGACGTGAAGGAACGGCTCCCCGACCTGCAGGCTCCACCTCAGATAGATGATCCCGAATCGGCTCGCTTCCGCCTCTTTGACTCGATCTCCACCTTCTTGAAGAAGGCCTCCAGTGCGCAGCCCATCGTCCTCATGCTGGAAGACCTCCACTGGTCCGACAAGCCGTCTCTGCTGCTGCTGGAGTTCGTGACCCGCGAGTTGAGCAACTCACGGCTGATGATCGTCGGCAACTACCGGGACGTAGACCTCAACCGCAGGCATCCGCTGTCCTTGACACTGGGCGAGCTGACTCGCGAACGCCTGTTTGACCGAGTATTGCTGCGCGGCCTCCAGAAGCACGATGTGCGCCGTTTCATCGAAGTGGCCGCCGGTATCGACCCTCCGACCGCCCTGGTGGACGCGGTTTTCACCCAGACCGAGGGCAATCCGTTGTTTGTCACGGAGACCGTTCGCCTTCTGATTCAGGAAGGGGACATTTCGTCTGGCGCGAAAACGGAGGGAGGCACCAGCTCGTGGGAGATACGGATACCTGAAGGGGTCCGGGAGGTTATCGGCCGCAGGCTGGATCGGCTCTCAGAGCGCTGTAACGAAGTTCTGACCACTGCGGCCGTGGTCGGCAGGCAGTTCCGGTTCGGCGTCCTCATGAAGCTGGTAGAAGACGCCTCGGAGAACATGCTTCTCGACGTGCTGGACGAAGCGCTTGACGCTCGCATAGTTGAGGAAGTGCCATCAGAAGTGGGGCTGTACCAGTTCACGCACGCCCTGATGCAGGAGACTCTCGCCGAGGAACTATCCCTCAGTCGCCGCGTACGCCTTCACGCCCGTATCGCCGAGGCGCTTGAAGAGTTCTACGGATCTGAGGTTGAGGAACACGCCGAAGAGTTAGTCGAGCATCTTGCGGAGGCCGAAGTCGTTCTTGGATCCGAGAAAGTAATCGGATACTCGCTGATTGCCGCCGATAAGGCGCTCAACGCCCATGGATTTGAATCCGCGATGAGTCACTATCAACGTATTCTCGAAAAGCCCCCGGAGGAGATCAAACCCGAAATAAAGGCCAGAGTTCTTGAGGGGCATGGGTTATGCGGAAGTGCGTTGGCCGGTTATCGATTTCTTGAAGAAGACATGCAGGGCGCCTTTGACCTGTACCTGTCGGTTGAGGATTATGCTTCTGCCCTCAGGGTAGCCCGATACCCGATTCCTGGTTACGGAAACCCGATCTATCTGCCCATGTTCCGCAAGGCTCTTGAAATCTCTGAGCCAGGATCGGACGACGAAGCGTGGATCAGCACCAGATATGGCGTGGCGCTGGCGAACGCCGGCGGAGATAAAGATGAGATTGACCGTAGTTTCAACATTGCCTTGAAACGGGCGGAAGAATCAGGGGATACGGACCTTGCAGGGTGGGCTCACGGACGCTGGATGTTGGCCGAATGGAAATATGGGAATTACCAGCGAGCTGCTGAGAACGCTGAATTAGCCATCAAGTATGCATCTCATGGTGAAGACTGGGATCTCATCGTTCACTCCCAGAGCCACGCGGTATTCATCGGCCTGGTTCGAGGTGATCTCACAGAAGCAGCCACTCATGTGCAGCCGATGGAGCAGGGAGCGAAGCGGTCACCGAAGCCAATAAGAACAACTCAGGCCGCAAATTTCGCCCTGGAACTCGCCTACGCCCGGGGGGATTGGAACCAGGTTCGCAAGTCCAACACGCAGGACCAGGAGGCAGGTAGGATTTCACTCACGGGCGAATATCTAACATGGGCGGTCGCTCAAGCACCCGACCACGACTCCCTTGAGGTTGAGGGAACCGCTCCGGAGCGTTCGTCCGATGACGCATTCGGTGGCACATCGTCACTCTTAACTGACGCTCTCATCGCCTTCTTGCACTCTGATCTGAAGGGATTGGAACTGCTGAAAGAAAGATTGGATATATCAGCCGTGAAAGCGGCGCCGGAAACCTCCCTGCTAGACGATACGATGCACTTTGCAAGTGCGATTATCGCCCTTGGTCTTGGTGATCACAAATTGGCCCTCCACGCCTATGAAGGCCTGTCGAAGGTATCGGTTCCGTTTGTGCCTCAGGCGTGGACGCCTCACATATCAAGAGACCGGTTGTTGGGATCTCTGGCCGCCGTTCTGGGCAAGAACTCGGAGAGCAGCTCCCACTTTGAGAAAGCCCTCGCCGCATGCAGGGTCGGTTACGTGCCTGAATTAGGCTGGACTTGCCTCTACTATTCGGAGTCGCTGATCGCCAACGAGGGAGCCGGAGACGCAAATCGAATCACCGAACTCCAGGACGAGGCCATCGCCATCGCCCAGGAACTGGGCATGAAGCCGCTGCTGGAGCGCGTGCTGGCGCAGCGGGAGATATTGAAGGCGTAGGGAGCAGGGTGGCCGGACGCGCTTCGGGGACTGTTCCGCTTCCGAAAAAGATCGTCGATCTCAGTCCAGTCGTCAGAGAGGATCGATCAGCACACCCGGATTCAATATCCCGGCCGGATCAAGGACGCGTTTCGCCGCCCGCAGCGATTCTGCGAACAGATCGGGCCGCTGCCTGTCATACCAGGGCCTGTGCAGCTTGCCCACTGCGTGATGGTGGGTGATGGTCCCTCCGGCCGCGGCAACCGCGTCCGATGCGACTCGTTTGATCTCTGACCACGCCTCAATTTCCGCTCCGCGGCGGCCCATGCCGATGAACGTGTAGTACGGGGCCGGGCCATCCGGGTAGACGTGGGTGAACCGGCAGCTGACGGTCCCGCCGCCGCATACCCGCTCCAGCGCCTCCTGGACAGCAGCGCGCACCGACTCGTCAAGGCCGGGCCAGCGATCCCACGTTATTGCCGTCTCGAAGGTATCGTGGACAAGGCCTAGCGGGATAGTCGCATTCATCGCATACGGGGCTCTGATGAACGATTCCCGCCATGCGCCAACGGGGCCCTGCCGCCCGGCGCCGGTGTTAGCCCCACGGCCGCCCTCGTCGGAAATCATCAGTTCGTCGTCCGAAACCCGTCCACCTGACTCCCTGGCGATGGCCACGGCACTCCGCAGGTTCGCCCCCTGCGGGAGGTCGCTTGATTCAAATCCGATCACGAGTAACGACTGCCGGCCGTCCATGCCCGCCGCGAGTTCTCCTTCAACCGGATCCAGCAGCCTGAGATTGGCCGGCCAGAGCTTGGCCTGCGCAATGTTCCGCGCGGCCTGCCAGGCGTCTTCGTAACGCTCGAAGTACACGCCGGCGGACGCCCGGTACTCAGGCCGTGCCTGCACCCGCATCCACGCCTCTGTGATAATGCCGAGCGTGCCCTCGCTGCCCAGTACCATGCGATCGGGGCTGGGTCCGGCGCCGCTGCCGGGGAGACGGAGGGATTCCCAGACACCTGAAGGAGAGATCATCCGGATCGACTCCGCGAAATCGTCGATGCGGGTGTGGTTCGTCGCGTAGTGGCCCCCCGATCGGGTCGCAAGCCAGCCGCCAAGCGTCGAGTACTCGAAGCTCTGCGGGAAGTGGCGCATGGTCAGCCCGTACGGGCGCAACTGGCTGTCGAGGGCGGGACCGTACACGCCGGCCTGAATGCGCGCGGCACGTGAGACCTCATCGACTTCGAGAATCTGATCCAGCCTCTCCATGTCGATCGTGACCACTCCCTCAGCGTCTGCCTCCGGCTCGAAGCCGGAAACAACGGATGAGCCGCCGCCAAAGGGAATCGCGTGGTATCCGCGAATCGTGCACCACTCCAGCAACCGCTCTATGTCTTCCTCTTTGCGCGGCCTTGCAACGACGTCGGGAGGAGATGGGAACTCACCGCGAAACGCGCGAATTCGGTCCGGGTAGCTGCGGCCATATGTGTGGTATGCCCGGTCCCAGTCATCCACGGAGCAGATGTCCCTGAGATCGTCGGCCAGATCGTCCGACAGGGAGATCCGGGGCGCCCTCAGCGCGAGTCCGGCAGGCTTAAGGGGTTCTGGCGCCGCCACATCGATTCCGTACCGGGAGGAAAGCTGGTTTGCTGTTTCCTGGAGGTGTGCCGACGTCGGCTCGTCGGTTTCCATGCCCCAGGCCCAGAAACTCCGCCTTGGCAAGACGCTGCCTTTCGTCTGGTTAATCTGGTAGACGGCGATGATAACGGGCTGCCCGCCGGGTTAGTAGGGGGTTCAGTAAGCGTCATCGTGCCGGCGCCGACCGGGCAGGTGTGGAGTAATGGAGTGGGAATCTGCCCGGGCGCAGTCAGGATCGGGACGTACGGGCAGCTTTCACGCGCCGTTTCACAATGCGCGCTCCGCGGCGGCGTGCCGGTCTCGAAGGCTTCGACTGGGGCGGCGCGGCGAACGTTCTCCGGCCATGGCCGTCGATAAACATGATCCGTGCGATTCCCTTGTTTGAGATCGCCATCGCGGCTCGCATCCTGCCGTCGCTGTCGGCGAGAATCACGTTCATGGAGCCATCCTCCCGGCTCGACAACGCGGCTCGACGCCTGCCTTCGGGGTCAACGACAAAAACCCGTCTCGCCTTTATCCCGGATGCTTTGAGTTCTGCAAACACTACCGGCTCGTCAACCCCCGCTACCGGCAGCGGGGGTGCAGCGTTCTGCTCCGCAGATGCAGATGCCCCTCTGTCGGTCTTCAGGGATTTCTCGGCGGCCTTGATTATCGCGTTCGCCTTGCGGGCCACATCTGAGGAACTTGTCTCGTTAGCGACGAGATCGACGAAGACCCAGGCTTCATCTACACCATAGATCTTGCGCTCATCTGATTTTGTATGGAGGTAGGAGTAGCCGGTCCACTCCTCGTCTCCGGAAAGCCCGGAGGCTTCGCAGGCGAATATCTTTCCGAGCCGCACCTCAACTGCTTCCAGGTTGTTCTGCATGAAAACGGTCGCGTTGCTGGCCACAACGCGCATTATGTAATCAACCGCGCCTATCGCCAGGTCGCCGCCGTGCGTGATCGGGTGCGAACCGAGTTCCTTTGCCGCTCTTGCCGCCGCCCCGGTGTCGAAATAGTAGACGGCAAAGCCCTGGACCGTGCCGGACATAGTCAGGATCGCCCCGATCAGCCCGCCGGCGGGCGCCAGATGTTCCTCGCTATCATCCTCGCGAATCAGTTCGCGCCGAAACTGGCTTTCCCACGTGAGTACCACCGGTGCAATAAATGCGTCGGAATATTTCCTGCGTTGTGAGTCCGTCGTCAATCGCCGCTCCAGCAGGCAGCCGCTTACTATCACGCGGACCTATCTGCTCCGCCCAGCTCATCTGTGCGAACACAATTATCCGGTGCGGCGGAGCGCCACGCATACGGCACGATGTCAGGCGAAATGGGGGAAATCACCCATACGCGATGCTGAAAAGGCCCCGGTTAGAAGGCAGGCAGATCGCTCGCTGCTCATGCGGGGAGAACTTCATTAAATAACCGGAGCATGTTCCCGCCGGCGATCTTATCGATCTCTCCGGGGCTGAATCCGCCATCTTCCAGGGCTGGAAAAAGATTTCCGATCTCCGCGCTCGACTCGAGCCCCCTGGTCCACGAGATATCGCCCTGGTCAGTGTTGCGCTTGTAGCGGGCGTCGCGTTCGGCATTGCCGAGTACGAAATCCGGTCCGAGGCCTACGACGTCGATGCCGCCGGTATCGGTCAGATAGCGAATCTGCCTGACCACGTCCCCGATCTCCGACTGCCTGTCGTCAACGCCCAGGACCAGCCGCGAGCAAAAGTGGACGCCAATCACACCCCCGTTTTCCGCCATCGCCCTGATCTGGTCGTCCCAGAGGTTCTGCAGCTTGGGCGCCAGCTCGCGAGAGCCGGAGTGCGAATTCAAGACGGGCTTTTCCGTTATCTCGATAACGTCCCGAATGGTAGCCGCAGCCGAGTGCGAGACGTCGATGATCATGCCCATCTCATTCATGGCCTGTACTACCGAACGTCCGAATTCCGTCAAGCCAGGCTCATCGGGTTCGTCCTCGTTGGCCTGGCTCGCGCCAATCTGGTTTCGCATCGCCCAGTTGAACTGGATATGCCGTAGTCCGAGTCTGAAAAAGGCCTTCAACAGGCCGAGGTCTTCTTGAATCAGCTTGCCGCCTTCGGTGCCCAGAATCAGAGCCAGCTCATTTTGCTCTCGTGCTCGTTCCAGATCGCCGGATCCACGAACTACCCTGACACGGTTCCCCGGCTCATCTTCGTGCCCGAGAGCGCGCGCAACGGCAACCAGTCCGCGTTCGAGGAAGCCATCGTAGCCGTAGTAGCTCGCCTCGTATTCGTCTCTCGTCGGGGCGTCGAACCAGCTATCGACGACCAGATGGAGGATCTTTCCCGTGACTCCTCCGTCGAGATCACGCGTGAAATCTTCAGGACGGTCCATATGGTCGTGCGCCAGATATATGGCAGGCAGCGTCCTCGAATCTGCCAACTCAGCCTCCAAATAAAAAGACGATCAGGGTCGAATGATCCCGGCCCCTTGTTCCACTTACCCCGCGGGCTCAATCACGCTATCGAGCGTCAACAGACTCACAAGCCCGGCGTGCCAATCGTACCCGTGCGGCCGGCGGGTGTGGTCTATTGCCGGACTGGACCAGTAATAGAGCACCAGAGCGCGCTCGGGCGCCATATACACCTCCAGGGTCTCACCAAAATAGTCGGTAATCTTGCCCAGCTCCTGCCCGGCATCGACTATCTCCCCTTCTCTAACGTATGAGTGCCAGACGCCGGACTGGTTGGCGTTGACCTGGAAGCGGCGGCCCTCAACCGTCTTCTGAGGCGGCCGCTCCGGCGGGCCGGGGAGCATGCCGACGGTCTGCATGGCGGCGATCACTCCGTCGTGGTGGATGGCGATATGCTCCTCATCCGGCAGGCCGTTCTTGCCCACTTCCGCCCACAGATTTGCGATTCCGTCGTCGGCCAGATACGCGGCGAGGCGGGGAACCGAGCTTCTTTCACGACGCAGCTCAACGTATTCCACCCTGTAGCCCATCGACAACGAACGGGATGCTTCCTGCACGTCCGGGGCGCCGACCATCGGAACCGGCACCCACGGGTGAAGCGCCTGGGCAAACTCTCCCGAGTGCATATCGATGACAAAGTCCGAGCCCCTCAGTATGGAATAGAGAGTGTCGATCTGAAATTCGGTATATGAGCCGCCAGGGTTGCCGGGCGCGTAGTAGTGGACCTCCCGCTCGTCTATCGGCGAAAGCTGCATGTTGCGGGCCAGGAACGCCGCGGTAGACACGATCGGGACGACTCTCAGAGTCCCGCTCAGGCGGCCGGCATCTAAGGTCTGGATAAGCCGCTGCGCCGCAAGCACCCCGGAGTATTCCCCTGCATGCATTCCCGATATCACCGTGAAGATCGGGCCGGAAACTGCCCCGTCGATGGTGGCGACCGGAATCTCCAGCGGGGGCCCGCCCTGGAATTTGCGCCTGATGATCTCCGTCTTCACGTTTTCACCGTCCCGTACTCGAATCGACCCGATCCGCTAACCTTTAGCGAGTAATTCCCTTTGGTGCCTTGCCGGGGGGGTACTCTATTCGACTGGGCGGCGACGCGGCGCGACACTCGCGTCTGCGCGCCCGGTTCTGCATCAGATGCTACGGAGAGCGAATGACAACCACGGAGCCATTGATCAGAGCCCGGAACGTGAGCCGGAACTACCATCTGGCGGGCGAAGAGATTCAGGCGGTACGCGACGTTTCACTGAACATCCCGACCGGCGTGTTCATTGCTCTCGTCGGCCGGTCAGGCTCCGGGAAGACGACGCTGTTGAACCTGCTCGCCGGGCTGGACTCGCCCACGGATGGGACTGTTCTGTTCGAGGGCCGCGACCTGGCGACATTCAATGAAAATGATATGGTCGATCTACGTCGCCACCGCCTCGGGTTCGTGTTCCAGTCGTTCGGCCTCCTCCCGCTGCTTTCGGCCTACGAAAACGTGGAATTGCCGTTGCGGATTTCCGGAGTGGGCGCTGGAGACCGGGCGAGGAGGACCAAAGAAGTGCTGAACATGGTGGGACTGCTGCGCCGGTCCAGTCATCGGCCGTACGAGCTCTCAGGCGGCGAGCAACAACGGGTGGCCATCGCCCGTGCAGTTGCCATGCGTCCGTCCGTGATTCTTGCGGACGAACCGACCGGTGAACTCGATTCCACAAATGCCCATGCCATATTTTCCCTCTTCCAGGAGATGGTGGTAGACGAGGGCATGTCCATTGTCGCGACGACGCACGACCAGACGTTGCTCGACATGGCCGATGAGGTCCATAGGATGCACGATGGACGGATAACCCGGACATGGGACGAGACCGGCGGGCGCCGTGGTTCGGGCGACGATTCCCACGCCATGTTCCGCCCGCCTTCAGTCACCAGGGCCAACTAACTGCAGTAGAACAGGCGACGCCGGAAAGCTGATATGCCAGAAAAGACCCGAAAGAAATCCACCAACAAGAAGTCCGCGCGGCCCGCGATCGGCAGTAATGGCGCCCATCGCAGCCAGATACTGAGCGACGAGTGCAGAGAGGTCGTGGCTAACTCGGTGCGGCATATTCTGAACGCCGTTGGCGAGGATCCATCCCGTAACGGCCTTGCCGGTACACCAGATCGCGTGGCCCGGATGTACGACGAGTTGCTCGAGGGCTACAGCGTGGATCCAGAAGCGATGCTCAACAACGCGCTGTTCGATGTGGAGTACGACCAGATGGTCGTGGTGAAAGACATCGAGTTCTACAGCATGTGCGAGCATCACATGATTCCGTTTTTCGGATATGCCCACGTCGGTTACCTGCCGGACGCGCAGGTGATCGGTCTCTCCAAGATTCCGCGCCTCGTGGAGATGTTCGCCCGGCGGCTCCAGGTACAGGAGCGCATGACGCATCAGGTCGCCACTTTCCTTGAGGATCTCGTCAGACCCCTGGGGGTGGGCGTTGTCGTGGAGGCCACCCATCTGTGCGCGGTGATGAGGGGTGTAAAAAAGCATCACACCCGCATGATCACGAGCGCCATGCTGGGCGATTTCCGGAATAACATCTCCACGCGTGAAGAGTTCATGGCACACATTCGCCATGGCGGCAACCCTGGTCTCTAGGAGCGATGGAGGATGAATCCGCAAGGCGCCGTCGCGCTGGTCACCGGCGGGGCAACCCGGGTAGGCCGCGTGATCGTATCGGTGCTTGCGGCGGAGGGCGTAACCGTCGCCATCCATTACCGGGGGTCGGCTGAAGAGGCGAAGAGCGCGGCAGCCGAGATAAGCGCCGCCGGTGGGACCGCTGCAATCTTCCAGGCCGACCTCACGATCCAGGAGGAGTTGGACGCGCTGATTTCGGCCGTAACGGATCGCTTCGGACCTCCCAACATCCTGGTCAACAGCGCGTCGATTTACCGGCAGGTCTCGATGGACGAGACGGACAGGGCAGAGTGGGACGTTAACATGGCCCTGCACGCCTGGGCCCCATTTCGACTGGCGCAGCTCATGGTTCGACAACTGGACGGATCTCCTGGCAAGATCATCAACCTCAACGACGCCCATCTGGCGCGGCCAAGGCGCTTCGCATACGGCGTTTCCAAGGCTACGCTGTCCGCCGTCACTCGCTCGCTGGCGGGCGCAGTCGGCCCGAACGTGCAGGTTAATGAGCTCGCCCTTGGCGCCATATTGCCGCCGCCCGACTGGTCTGAGGAAAGGATCCAAAAGCTGACGGCGGACATTCCCGCCCGGCGCTGGGGATCACCCGACGACGTGGCCAGGGCCATCATCGCCCTGATCCGAAGTGATTACATCAACGCGGAGACTATCCACATCGACGGTGGAGTGACCGGAACACGCAAATGATGCGAAAGTCGTGATCGGAGAAATGGGAGCGTTCGATGACCGATGAAGGAAATGGAAAAGTAGCACTCGTGACGGGCGGCTCGGGAGCGCTCGGCACGGCCGTCGTCTCTGCGCTGGAGAGTAACGGCTATGAGGTGTGCAGGGGATCCCGCGACGGGTCCGATGCCAAACTCGAGTGGTTTGATGTGACGGACACAGAGCAGGTAAACGAGGCAGTCGCGCAAATCATCGAACAATACGGCCGCATCGACGTACTGGCGAACCTGGTTGGCGGCTGGAACGTGCAGCCTCCGATCACGGAGACCAGTGACGAGGATCTGGACCGGTTCATCAACCTGAACCTGATGTCGGCGTTCAAGGTTTCGCGCGCCGCAGCCCCGCACATGGTCCGGAACGGCTGGGGGAGGATCATCAACATCGGCGCCAAACCGGGTGAGCGCGGTGGCGCCGGCAACGGCCCTTACGGAATATCCAAGGCCGGTGTGCTGATCCTCACGGACACGATGGCAGAAGAGCTGAAGGGCACCGGCGTGACCGTCAACGCGCTGATCCCATCGATCATCGACACCGCGCCCAACCGAGAAGGGATGCCCGACGCCGATTTTTCGACATGGGTGCCGCCGGAGCACCTCGCGGGCACATTGCTATTCCTGTGCAGCGATGAAGCGGCCTCGATTACCGGAGAGCGCATACACGTATTGAACCGGGCATGACCGAATATTTCGACCCCGGCGAATCCTCCGACTCAGGGCCGGACGTGATCAAGCTGGAAGGGCTAAGGCTGCTTTGCACGCTCGGCATGCACGAGTGGGAGCGCCACGTAAATAGGGAGGTCTGCCTGGATCTGGCCCTCTATATAGATATCTCAGCGGCCGCAGCGTCGGACAAGATAGAAGACGCCATCGACTATTCGGTCGTGATAAAGCGCGTCAGCAAGTTCGTGACCGGAAGCAAGTTCAAGCTGATCGAAGCGCTTGCCGAAGGCATCGCCGCCGAATGCCTGTCGCTGCCGGGTGTCACGCGCGTTGGCCTGAGGGTGGAAAAGGTGGGCGCGAGTGAGATCGCGAGCGCGGTCGCGGTGGAGATCACACGGCCCAGATCTTCTTGATTTTTCCAGATCGATTCACCCCGGGCCGCGCCACGGAATCTGAACATGCTTCGCCGGATCGCAATCACCTCCATAGCACCGCTTTTCCCGGACGCCGTCTATGGCGGCTCGCAGGCGGTTCTCTCCAGAATCGCGATCGGCCTGGCGGAGGCAGGGGCCGAAGTCGATCTGATCTGCTCGGCCCGGCCGGAGAATTCCGGCGGGTTCGAACTTGCACCCGGTGTTCGCGTGCGGCCACTGTTGCGCCTCACCGGCGCATTCCCGGACCCATACGAGGTCCCACCCGCCGATCTGGCCGCGACAGCGCGTGATATTGCGCCGCTTCTCAAGGCAGCCGAACTCGTCTACCTGCACGCCGATATCTTCCATTTCCGCGATCTCATCCCGGCAACGACGCCGATTGTCCGCTCATTCCATGACTTCCACTATGAGACCGCGCTGGTCTCAGCATTTGCCCACTCCGCCGACCTCACGATCGTCCCTTCCCGGTACGTGGCTGACTGCATCCGCGCCACGGTGGGCGCGAGCGGGCTGCGGGAGATGGAGCCGGTGCGCGTTATTCCCAATGGCATCGATACCGATCGGTTCACGCCGGATGGGCCATCTGACGTTGAAGGCCTTCCCTCTCCTGTTCAGGGCGACCCCGATGACCTGGTGTTGCTCTATCCCCACCGACCCGATGAACGAAAGGGCATTTTCGAAGCGCTCACCGTGCTATCACGGCTGGATGCGTCTGGCGCGGGCCGGCGAATCAGACTGGTGGTGCCAAGGCACCTGGATGCCGGCAACCTCCCCTTCATGGCCGATCAGTACGCCGAAATCGATGCCCGAGCCCGTCAAATGGGACTCAGCCACATCGTCGAGTACGTGCCCTGGGTCTCACAAGAACAGATGCCGAATTTCTACCGGTACGGGGATGTCACGCTCTGCCTCGGCAACATCATCGAAGCGTTCGGCCTCACCCCCTACGAATCGATCGCCTGCGGCACGCCGGCGGTTGTCGTGAACGTCGGCGGATATCGAGGGTTGCCGGATCTTCCAGGACTTCGGCGAATCGACTACGGGGATCATCAGAGCGCGGTGGCCGCGATCAGGGAGCTGGCGGAAGAGCCGGCAAGATCGGCCGCGCCCCCTGCGCTATCGGCACGGTTCACAGCAGGGTTCACGGAAAGCAGGATGGTGAACTCGTACGTCGAGGCGCTGCTCGGCGACCCTCCGGCTCCGAGAAGCCGGGCGCAGCCACCGCGCCCGAATAGCGCGCCAGATATCCCGGCTAATCCGGATACCAGACCAGATGACCGGTTGATGCTTGCACCGTGGTGTTACGCGGAGAGCGCCGCGATCTACGACGACTACGCGTACGGGCGGCGTCAGCTTCCGAGCCTCGCCGAGTTTTTCCGGAACAATGACGCGGCTGGCGTGTACACAGAGCGAGAATTCGCGGACGCGGCTGTTCCGGCAGATGAGATGGCTGAGGCCATGTCTCAGAACGTCCTGATCCAGCAGTACGCCTAAGCTGTAGCGCAACCGTCCGGACCCTTGAATGCCATCACGCAAGAAGACCGCCTTGCGGCGGCCTTCTCAGTTTGGCGGGAGTACATCCGCTTCCACCAACCGGGGAAAGAGGAGACCGAGAGTGTGGGTTTGGAGAACCCTGCGGATAGACTCCCGCCAGTCGATCAAGATCATCTCGAGCCGTTCGGCTTAGTTGCCGGCGGGGTACGGCCCGGTTTGACCTCTCACTGAGAGACATCCTGCACCCCAAGGCTTGGATAGACGTGGGAGGCCTGTTGGAATTGCGTATGAGTTCCCTCACGTCAGTTGCGGTATTCACGGAAGTGCGCCGGAATCACTCCCGTTAGTCTGGTAATCAGAAATCATTGCCGACGTAGCCCAAGTGGATGGAGAGCTCTCCTCGATGGTTGCCAATTGCGCTCGAATCCTCATTGTGGACGATGAGCCGGATATTCTGGAACTCGTAGCGACGCGCCTGGAGATGGCGGGTCATGAGCCGCTCAAGGCGTCTACGGGCGAGGATGGCCTCCGCGCCTTTTTTCAGCACAAGCCCGATTTGGCGCTGATTGATATCGACATGCACGGCATGGACGGCATCGAGCTTTGCGGCCGCATCAGGGAAGTCTCCAACATACCCGTGATCTTCCTCACCGCGCTTGGCGCGGAGCACGATAAGGTACGAGGGCTGGCCGCGGGCGCCGACGACTACATAGTGAAGCCATTTGGCCGGGATGAACTGGTGGCCAGAGTTGCCGCGGCGTTGCGTCGAGCAACATTGCCATCGTCGCCGTCGGCTCCGGACTCATATTCTGACGAAGTACTCACTATCGACTACGCGGCGCACCGGGTCACGGTCCGGGGCGAGGAGATCAAGCTCTCGCCGCTGGAGTTCCGCATGCTGGCGGCGCTCGTCCGCAACGCCGGGCAGGTCTTGAGCCAGGAGCGGCTCATCGATCTCGTCTGGGGCGCCGATGCGCTCGAGACTTCGCCAGATAGCGTGAGGCTCTATGTCTCGTATGTGCGCGGCAAGATCGAGGAGAATCCTCGCAAGCCATCGCTGCTGCAGACGGTTCGGGAGTTCGGATACCGGTACGTTCGGCCAAACTCCGCGTCAGGCGCCAACGCCGCCTGAGCCCGTCCCTGACCGCATCTCTGACCCAGCTGGCAATGCGCCGTTTTACGAACGCCATATCGCCAGGCAAGTGCCCTGATAGTGGTCACCTGACCATCGTCTTTCCGGGTTCTCCTGAGCCCGCCGAAGGGCTAAAGCCGAAATCCAGCCCCCGCGCCGAAGAGTCGTGCGAAGGTGTTCACCCGTAAGTCCTGCCGGCCTGCTTATTCACCGGGTTGGGTACTCGGGACGAAGCTGCCTGTGCCTCGTCAGCCAGGGTGACCGACGATCGCGCTGGACCCCTGGATTCCGGCCTACGCCGGAAAGACGGACATGTCAGCCTACCTGGATACTAATACCTAGCCCGCTCTCGCGAGTGGCATCAACACGGTGAATGTAGAGCCCTCGCCGACTGCGCTCTCAAGGCGGATAGTCCCGCCCATGCGCTCGACGAGTGACTTGGTGATCGAGAGGCCGAGTCCTGTTGATCCGGCGGGACGTGACCGGCTCGAATCCACCCTGTAGAACTTATCGAACACGCGCTCCTGATGCTCAGGCGCGATACCGGCGCCGGAATCGGAAACGGCGATCACCACGTATCCGTCAGTTTGCGAGGTGCTCAGTTTCACGCTCCCGCCGGACGCCGTATACCTCAGCGCGTTCGTCAACAGGTTAATGATCACTTGCCCCATCCTGCCGCGGTCTGCCCAGGCCGGGTCCGTATCGTCCGCCAGATCGAGCTCAAGGCTGACGTCCTTCTCATCAAAGAGCGCCTGGACGCCTACGGCAAGGTCTTTGGAGAGTTCACAAACTTCCACGTTGTCCATATCAAGGGTAAGGGCGTCGTTCTCCAACCGTGAGGCATCCAGAATATCGTCGACCAGCCGTTGCAATCGTTCGGCGTTCGAGCGCGCCGTACCCAGCAACTTCACCGTCTGTTCTCCCACTGGCTCGCCCGCGCCATCCATGGCGAGATCGATAAATCCTATGACTGAAGTGAGCGGAGTCCTGAGTTCATGGGAGACCATGGATACGAAAGTGGACTTGGCCTCTTCCGCGGCCCTTTCCGACGTGACGTCCCTGAATACCCAGAGCCTTCCCGCGTATTCACGTCTGGCATCGTCAACCGGCACGGAGTTGAGAGCATAGCTATGCGGCTCCGGCGTTTTGACGACGACGTCTTCACTGGTCACGGTGGTAATCGGGTCTCTGATCACGTCCCGGAGGAAGTCGAGAAACTGATCCTTCTGCTCCATATCGGCGCCCTGCGAGTCGACCACGCTGACGAGATCGCTGCCGGCCAGGTCGTGCGCGTCGCCGAGGCTGAGCGCGTTGGCAAACGCCTGGTTTGCCCAGATGATCCGTCCAAAGGGATCGACGAGGAGAATTCCCTCCAGCGCGGAGTCGAGAATGGCGGAGAGTTGAGTGGTCATTACTGCCAGGTCGGACCGGGCGACTCTTCGGCCGACGAGCAGCGAGTACGCCGAGCCGCCGGCGACCAGCGTGATGATCAGGCCTGCGCCGAGAACGATTACCCAGACCTGCCGTTCCAGAGCCGTAAGGCCGAAGACCGATGGGCCCAGGTACTCGAACCGCCACAATTGGCCACCCACCTTAACGACCCTGTCCAGGCGATGACCGCTCGCCCAGAGCGCGCTTGAGTCGCCGCCCGCTTCGGGGAATATCTCTGTTCCGTCGGTGGATTTGCTGATATCGACGATTCTGAAATCGACGTCATCCAGATCGGAGGAGTCGAGCGCTCCCCCAAGCAGATCTTCAACCTGGTAGACGCCAAGAGCGTAGCCCTGCAGTCGGCGTTCCGGGTCGTCAACTCCAGGATCGCCGGACTCCTTGTAATAAACGGGGGAAAGAATGACCACCGAAGCGTCACGCGAGGAAGGGTCTGTTGCGCCGAACGGACCGGCAGCAGCCGGACTGAAAGAACCAGCAGCGTCTACCAGGGCCGCTGAAAAGAACCGGTCTCTTCCCAGATCCTCGCCAAGCGAGACAACTCCCGAGTTTTTCGGGAAGATGTGCTCAACGGCCATATACTCGTCCGCTCTCCCTCTGCGAGTCAGATCGTAGCCGGTCAAGCCCCTGCTGACCATGAATCTGTTGAAAGCCTCAACGTCTTCTTCTTCGACCCGGCGGACAAATCCGAGGGCCTCCACCAGTGACCCACGGCTCTTGAGAAGATTTGCGAAGACGTCGAAGTCAGCAGGATCCACACTGGTCTGCGTGTTGAACAGGCCTTCTATCGCGAGCAGCTCGGTGAGGCGCCGTGATACTTCCGCCTCTACCGTCGTGTTTGCGGTGTCGACGACCGCGGTGAAACGGTCGGCGCTTTTCTCGCTGATGAACGATCGAACCGCGATCGTGGTGCCGACCGTCATGGCGAAGAGCATGGCGAATGTCGCCAGCGTCGCCAGCGTCGCCAGCTTGTCGCTGGGAAGGATCCCGCGGCGAATCTTCGACCCGGGAGTATCGAGATAGGTGAACGGCCGGCGGCCGGGCCGCGGGCTGCGTTCGTCGGAAGCTGCCGGAACTGTTCCGGCATTCTCTCGGATCATCTCCGTCTCTTCCCCGGCGCCCCCGTTCCTCTATTCCCAGATTCGGGCAGGGACAGCGGGAGCGATGGTGTACATGGCCGGAACACCCGCATCCGGCATGTTCTTCCAAATATCGCCCGGGCGTGCGCGTCGCGCCATCGGGGTTGACCCCACAGCCAGGTGGGACAACACACACACACCGAAATCGGAGAAGACGTGGTGAACGAAGGATATGGGCTGGCAGGCGGCTTGGTACCGGAACGGCTCAAGGTCAGGTCATTACATCTCTACTCCGGCCCTCCTTCTGGTCCTCAACGGACCTCGACGGAGGGGAGGCGTTTGCGCGGCGTTGCCTGGCCGACCTACACTGTGCCCGCTTTACGGCAACTCGGATGGGTTGCCCTCCGTGCTAATGCTGAGTTCAGGAGCCCTCTGAATGGCAACAAAAACGTTTGACCTGTCCGACCTGTATTCGGAAGCATCAATCGATACCGAAATAAGGGTCCCAAAGCACGCCAAGTATGATTTCGCCACGGCGCAACCGGACCCCTCCTCGATACCGCTCAAGGGTCTGACCGACGCGCTTGCCTCAATGCTGGAGAAGCAGGGCACTGACCTGGCTTACTATCCGGATGCCCGCGGGATTCCTGAATTGCGGGAGCTGATTGCCGGCAAGTTGGAGCGGGACGATGGCTTCAAGGTTTCGCCCGACAACATTGCCGTCGTGAACGGCTCGGCAGAAGCCAACTTCCTGGTGATCAAGGCTCTGATCAATCCCGGCGATACGGTCATCATGGAGCACTACGTGTACTCAGGAACGCTGGCGCAGTTCCGCAAGGTGGGCGCCGACGTGGTGGGCACGCCCATGGATGACGACAGCATCATTCCGGAAAAACTTGAGGCGTTGATTGAACGGCTCACCGCTGAGGGCCGCAAGCCGAAGGTTCTTTACACGATCCCGGAGTTCCAGAACCCTACCGGCTCCACACTGCCCACCGAGCGGCGCAAGGCGATTCTGGACATTTGCCACCGACATCACATGGCACTGATCGAGGACGAGTGCTACACGGATCTGCGTTATGAGGGCGAGACGCAGGAATCTTTCCGTTCGCTGGATGATTCCGGCATCGTGACCTACGTCGGCTCGTTTTCCAAGATACTTGCCCCGGGCCTGCGTCTCGGCTACTTCGTGGCGGACGATGAGCTGTTGCGGCGCGCGCTCAGTTTCAGGCACACGGGCACGAACCACCTGACGTCCCTGGCGGTATACGAGTACCTCAACCGTGAGATGTATGAGCACATCGACCACATCAACGGATTGAATCGCCCCAAGCGCGACGCCGCGCTTTCGTCGCTGGGTGAAAACTTCGGCGGGACGGGCACCACATGGACCAGCCCGAAGGGGAGCCTGTACCTGTGGGTGACCTTCCCCGAGCACGTAAACGCCACCGAATTGATGCCGATAGCGTTCGAGGCCGGCGTCGGCTTCAACTCCGGCGCTTCCTTCGCTCCCAACGGCGATGGCGATCATTGCGCCAGGATCTGCTTCGGATACGAGACGCCGGAGAAGGTGCGCGACGGCATCGCCCTGCTCGCCGAGGTGATGGACCGCGAGGGATCCTTCAAGGTATCCCCCGGCGCTTAGGCCCCATATAGTCTGGGCTCCATTAAATTAGTCAGAAGCCCCGCCACGGATGGCGGGGCTTCTCTTTTCCCCGACGTGGATCCCTTCCAGATCAACTCGCTGTGCGGCACATGGGATACGATGGCTCGCCGTGCCAGAACCACCCTCCACCGCGCCGCCCGACCCGGGATATGTCCGCCCGCGCCGCGCAGACGAATTCCGGATCCGGTCCATTTTATGGACCGTCTACCTCCCGACCTTCCTGCTCTCGATCGGCCAGGGCCTCGTAATCGTCCAGGTGCCGCTGCTTGCGAAAGACCTCGGGGCCGGTTTCGGGCTGATTGGCGTCGCGGTCGCGGCCCGTGAGATCGGCACGATGCTCATGGACGTCCCGTCCGGGGTGATGGTCTCGAAGTTCGGCAGCAAGCGAACCATGATCGTCGGCACGGCTGCAATCGGAGCGGCGGCCGTCGGGGCCGGACTGGCTCAGAGCGTGGCGCTTTTCATCGTCATGCGGCTCGCGCAGGGTGGATTTACCGCGATGTGGTCCATCTCCAGGCAGGCCTATATCGCAGACGTCGTGCCGGTGCAGACGAGAGGGCGTGCGCTGGCGCTGTTCGGCGGCGTGAACAGGATCGCCCTCATCGTCGGCCCCGTTTCGGCCGGGTTCCTGGCGTTCGAGTTCGGGCTCGAGGCGCCGTTCTTCGTCCAGGGCGCGGTATCCATCGCAACTGCGGTGATCGTGCTGGCGCTGCTGAAGGACCGCGGCGCAGTACGGCTGGCCCCTGATGGGGAGTCAACATTCGGCCGTCTCAGTGACGTGATAGTCGGCCACCGCCGCGCCTTCGCCACCGCCGGAGTGGCCGCCATCTGCATGCAATTGATCCGGAACGGCAGGCAGATTATGATCCCGCTCTGGGGTGACTCGATCGGACTGGACGTGCGCCAAATCAACGGGATCATGGGCATCTCTTCGTTCATCGACAGCCTCTTCTTCTATCCGGTCGGAATCGTGATGGACCGGTGGGGCCGGAAGTGGGTCTTCGTCCCGAGCCTTCTGGTGCTAGGGTCTTCGCTCATATTGATTCCGACTACGGGCAGTTTCGGCACGTTGCTGGCCGTCGCCATGTGGGCAGGCGTTGGCAACGGCATCAGCAGCGGTATCGTGTTCACGCTCGGCGTCGACCTTGCGCCGCCCAACCGAAGGGGCGAGTTCATCGGCGTCTGGCGGCTGATCGGCGACGCCGGCGGCAGCACAGGCCCGTTCATAGTCGGTTGGATCGCCCAGGCTGCCACGCTGGCAGTCGCTTCGGTCGTCACCGGTGGAATCGGAATCTTTGGCGCGGGAATAGCGTTCTTCCTGGTGAAGGAGACGCTGGTGCGCCGCGATCGGCGGCGGCGCTAGTCGGTGAACCCC
>JADFHP010000036.1 GCA_022567135.1 Chloroflexota bacterium | reverse complement strand
GTGAGTCGGGAAAGGCGATGGGGAACTCGAAATACGGCATGTTGGGCGCGATGGCGGCCAACTGAATCTCCGCGGCCACGCCGACCACGTGGCACCACGCATGAGGGATACACAGCGCGCCATACCCGTATGCCATCTCGGCGATATTGAGGATCTCGTGCATGCCGCCCGCCCGAACTGAGCTGGGCTGGACCACGTCCACCCTGCCTCGCACGAGCAGGTCCCGGAACTCGTGGCGCCCGGCGAAACCCCAGTCGCCGACCGCGATGCGGGTGTCCACGGCATTCGCCAGTCTCGCGTAGCCCTCGACGTTGTCGGCGGGCAGAGGCGCCTCGACGAAGTACGGCTGGAACTCCTCGATGGCCTTGATCGTGGCCAACGCCTGGCCAACGTCTTGCCACTTGTTCTGGACGTCTATCATCAATGCCCGCTCAGGGCCGAGAGCCTGGCGAGCGGCGCCTATGACCTCGACATCCTTTGCGACGCTGACGTTGCCGAACTGCCCCGGCCACTCTTCGATCTTCACCGCAGAGAATCCGCGATCGAGCGCCATCGTGATTCGCCGCTCCATCTCCTCGATCGAATCGCCGGGCGGGTAGACCGTCGCGTACGGCCGCACCCGGGTCTTCGCCTCCGCGCCGGTTCCCGCGACCGTGAACGACTTCCAGATCAGCTCGTGGACCGGCCGCCCGACCGCCTTGCCCGCGATGTCCCAGAGCGCCGTCTCAACGGCGCCAATAGCGGCAATAGTCACCCCGCGCCTGCCGTACAGGCCGGTGCGGGCATACATCTTCTGCCAGAGCCGCTGGACCTCGGACGGGTCTTCGCCAAGAAGCGCCTGTTCGAGTCCCATCGAGTTTTTGATGATGGCGTCGATGACCAGCGAAGGCGCCTCGGCCTGGCCGATGCCCGTCACGCCCTCATCGGTATGGACGCGCACGACGGTCAGGTCGTAGCCCGCGGCACCGGCGTCGATGTTCCACGAAATGGCATCGCCACCGCCGTCATCACGCAGCGCGACAGTCTCGATGCCTGTGATTTTCATGGGCCTGAACCTGGCGAGAGAGAGCGCCTACTCCGAATGCCCCGTCGTCGCTGCGTCCCGGCGACTCGTCACCGCCCACTCCGCGTTCGGGTCGGCCGTATCGACCTTCGTCACGCCGCCCGGCAGGCGGGCCTGCAGCCGCTCGTACTGCGCCCATACCTCGTCGTCCGGGTGCCGCCATTCGTGTAAATACCGGACGCCCTGGATCCCCGCCTGGATGATCTCCTTGGTGCAGCCGAAACACGGCCGGAGCGTCGTGTACATCAACCCGCCATCCACCGCGATGCCGTACTTCGCGGCCTGCAGAAGGGCGTTCTGCTCGGCGTGGACGCAGATGCACAGGTCGTAGGCCTGACCCGACTCATACCGATCGCGGTTGGCACAGCGGTCGCAGCCGCCGTCCACGCAGTTCGTCACGTCGGCAGGCACCCCGTTGTACCCCGTCGCGACAATCCGACGTTCCAGCGCCACAAGCGCCCCAACCTTGTGGCCCGTGCAGTTCGCCCGCGCCCTCACGCTTATGGCAATCCCCATAAAATAATCGTCCCAATCGAGCCTCGCATGTGTTTCGGCCACCGTCTTCTCCCTGCCTCAGCGGTCCTTGCTCACTCGGCGGCGCCGATCGGCGCCAGTGCTATCCTACATTCTCATTTCAAGTACGAATAAACAGCCCCGGCACCCTCAGGGCACACGCGAGTGTTTTTTGGCGACAGCACCCGATAAGCGACCATCCGTACCCGACGAGTTCGGCCGCTTCGGCCCGTACGGCGGCAAGTACGTGCCCGAGACGCTCATGTCGGCTCTCGAGGAACTCGAACGCGCCTGGGAAGACGCAAAAGCGGACCCTGCATTCTGGGACCGCTACAACAGCCTGCTGAAAGACTACGTAGGCCGCCCGACGCCGCTCTACCACGCCGAACGGCTTACGAAAGAACTCGGCGGCGCCGAGATCTACATCAAGCGCGAAGACCTGGCCCACACCGGCGCGCACAAGATAAATAACGCCCTCGGCCAGGCCCTTCTCACCCGCCGCCTCGGCAAGGACCGCATCATCGCCGAGACCGGCGCCGGCCAGCACGGCGTTGCCGTCGCCACCGTCTGCGCACACATGGGCCTTGAGTGCATCGTCTACATGGGCGTTGAGGACATTCGGCGGCAGGCGCCAAACGTCTTCCGCATGAAACTTCTCGGGGCCACCGTGGAGCCCGTCACATCCGGCAGTCAAACCCTGAAGGACGCCATAAACGAGGCCATCCGCGACTGGGTCACGAACGTCGAGACCACCCACTACATCATCGGAAGCGTCGTCGGCCCGCACCCGTACCCCGTGCTCGTCCGAGACTTCCAGTCGGTGATCGGACGAGAGGCTAAAGAGCAGATGCTCGAGAAGACCGGCCGCCTGCCCGATATGGCGGTCGCATGCGTCGGCGGCGGCAGCAACGCCATGGGCCTCTTCAGCGGATTCCTGGACGACGAATCGGTCAGGCTGATTGGCGTTGAGGCGGCAGGCGAGGGCATCGACACAGACCGGCAGGCGGCGACCATGACACGGGGCCGTCCGGGAGTCCTGCACGGCTCGTACTCATACCTGCTCCAGGACGAGCACGGCCAGGTCCAGGAGGCGCACTCGATCTCAGCCGGCCTCGACTACCCCGGCGTCGGCCCGGAGCACAGCTACCTCAAGGACATAGAGCGCGCCCAGTACCTGTCCGCAACGGACGAAGAGGCCCTCGACGGGTTCGACCTGCTATCCCGCCTGGAAGGCATCCCGCCCGCGCTCGAGCCGTCGCACGCCATCGCCAGGCTCGGGGAACTCGCACGAGACGTGGGGAAGGGCGGCACCTTGCTGTTCCTGCTCAGCGGCCGCGGCGACAAAGACCTGGAGACCGTAGCCCGTGCCCGCGGCATAGAGCTCTAGGCGGCCGTTCCCCGCGCCACACATCCGGCACGGGCAGATCCCAGACCTGCCCGTGCGTCGCCGACCATAACGATCCGCCCCGCCCGCGCCGACAGGTCGCGATTCCGGTGGGAGGGGCCAGCCCCTCCCGAGCCGCTGTTGGCCGCCCACGCGGAACGGGCGGGGCAAGCCGCCGCCCCTACGAAAACTCCGGCCCTCCGTGGGCATTTCGCTTTCACCATTGGCCGACAACGCCCCAATCCCCATGTGGGGGCAGGGGGGCACCCTGCCGCTACCGCGTGAACACCACCGTGAAGCCGCTATCCTCGAGCTGGCCCCAGAACAGGTCCACCACGCGCTCGTGGTCTCCGTTCGTACCGACGAACCTGTGGGCAGCGGACGTTCGAGAACCCGAACCCTCGACGACATCCCATTCGGTGCTGAACCGCACGCTCTCGCCCGGCTGCAGCACCAGATCGCTTATCTCGGTGATTCCACGCCTGTTCCGACCCTGTGTCAGTTCCACTTTGTAGATCGTAGTTTCGCCCTTGCTCGCGGCCGTATCGAAGGAGCCCGGCTGCAGCAGTTTCCCGTTCGCAGTCTGCGCCCACGCCGGCGTGTGGCGGACGGTCAGCGGCTCGCGTGTCGATTGACTGCCGTGAAGTGAAACCCGTCGGTCTTCGTCGCATCACGGGCAAGCGCGCCAAGCGCGACGGCCGCCGCGAGGACCACGATCAGCCATCTCTTCCGGCCTATGTAAACGGATTTCGCCATCTGAGGCGGTAAGTATATTGGCCCACTTCCCAACCCGTAGCTTCTCCTCCGGGAGGCCGGATACCAGTTTGCTTGAAGAAGCCGGCATCTGCCCGAGAGTGCTGGTAAATCCCTGGGAGAACGCTATCGCATGGTTCTGCATCACACCCATTGTCAGTGGGAAAGATATGCTAGGTTAGGTAGAAATGAATTCCCCCTTTTGAACAGTAACCACTGACGCCGATTTCCTCTGCGCGTACCGCGCAGGGGAGCGCGAGTTCCAGAGGCATGCAGAGATGCCCGCCAGAGTCTTTTAGAGATGCCAGAAGGCTTCGACATGAAGTGGGCCGCCGTGGCCATCGCCGCGAGTGTCGGCGTGGTCGCGATTCTGGGGATGTTCATGACATCCTGGATGATCTCTCCGAAACGCCCCTCCGCACAGAAGGGCATCGCCTACGAATCCGGCATCCCGCCGCGCGAGTACCGCTGGTCTCAGATCAACATCCGGTACTACATATTCGGCCTGCTCTTCCTCATCTTCGATGTTGAGGCCGTATTCCTTTTTCCATGGACCGTCACCTTCCTGAAATCGCCCGCCATCGTCTTTTACGAGATGCTCGTCTTCCTGGGAATCCTTCTCTTCGGCCTGCTCTTCGCGTGGCGGAAAGGGGCACTCGATTGGAGATAGAGCAGGGCAGGGGCAACACGCCGGCGGAGAGCCCGTTCCAGCGCGTGATGCCCGGTATCGTGACGGCCAGCACCGACGAAGTCTTCGCATTAGCCCGCAAATCTTCGCTATGGCCGCTGACGTTCGGCCTCGCATGCTGCGCCATTGAGATGATCAGCACCTTCATGCCGCATCACGATCTCGACCGCTTCGGCATCGTGACGTGGCCGACACCGCGCCAGTCCGACTTGATAATCATCGCCGGGACAGTCGTCAAAAAGATGGCCGACCCGATCAAACTTCTCTACGAACAGATGCCGGACCCCAAGTGGGTCATCGCCATGGGTAGCTGCGCCACCAACGGCGGTCCGTACTACCGCTCATACTCGGTGGTCATGGGCGTCGATCACATTATTCCGGTCGATATCTACGTCCCCGGCTGTCCCCCGAGGCCGGAGGCGCTAATGGACGGCCTGCTGAAGCTCCAGGAAAAGATAACGGCAGACGCCAGGGCTCGAAAACTCGGTTGACCACAGAAGAACAAGGCCCCGAATCCGGCCCCGATTCAGAGGCCAAACGCCCTGCGCCAATCACCGCGCCGAAGGGCCGCCGCGCGCCCGACGCACCCACAGTCGAGGCGGCGCTTACCCCATCCGGTGAGGCGCTCGCCGCGCTGCTCCCCGATGTGCTCGCACCGTTCGAACTGGAGATAGGCGCAGACATCGATGAGGTCGTCTGCCGCGTCGCTCCGGAGCACGTCGCTGAAGTCTGCGCCGCGCTGAAATCAGACACTCGCACGTTCATGAAATACCTGCGGCTCATCACAGTCGTCGACTACGAGGAAAATGACCAGGAATTCGAGGTCGTCTACCACCTCTACTCACTCGAACACCAGCACAAGATGGTGCTCAAGGCGCGCGTCCCGGCCGCCGACCCGGCGCTGCCAACGGTCACCACCGTCTGGCGCGGCGCCGACTGGTACGAGCGCGAGATGCACGACCTCTTCGGCGTCGTGTTCTCAGGCCATCCGAACCTCGTGACTCTCATCCTTCCCGACGGCTTCGAGGGCTACCCCGGCCGGAAGTCATACCCGCTGCACGACTATGACGAGTGGTAAAGGCGCAAGCGACGTAATGCCAGAGCTGCCTGCTCAGCCAACCCCGCCAACCAGAATCGACAACGACCATGGCGGAACGGACATGTGGATCAACATGGGCCCGCAACACCCCGCGACCCACGGCGTCTTCCGCATGGAACTCGCCCTTGACAGCGAGTTGATCGTCGACGCCATATCGCACATCGGCTACCTGCACCGCGGTTCGGAACGCCTCTTCGAGAACGAGATCTACTCCCAGATCATCACGCTGTTCGACCGCCTCGATTACGTCTCGAACTTCAACAACGAACTCGTTCTCGTGATGGCCGTCGAAAAGCTGATGAGCCTCGAAGTTCCGGACCGGGCCGAGTACATAAGGGTCATTCTCTGCGAACTCAACCGCATCGCCAGCCACCTCGTCTTCATCGGCACGTTCGCGCTCGACATGGGAGCTCTGACGCCGTCGCTATACACCTTCCGTGATCGCGAGAAGATCCTGGCGCTCTTCGAGGCGACCAGCGGCGCCCGCATGATGCACAACTACTTCCGTGTCGGCGGCGTCAAGCAGGATGTCGTAGACGACTTCCCGCAACGCGTCAATTCGCTGCTCGGCGAGCTGGAACGCGGAATCGACGAGGTCGACCAGCTTCTTTCCCACGGCGAAGTGTTCGTGGAGAGGACGCGCGGCATCGCAGTGATCGACGGCGAGACGGCACTCGACTGGGGCCTGACGGGCGCCTGTCTTCGGGCCTCCGGAGTGGCCTACGACGTCCGCGTTGACGAGCCCTATTCGGTCTATGACCGGCTCGACTTCGCGGTTCCGATCGGCACGGCCGGCGATACGTGGGACAGGTACTACCTGCGCGTCCTCGAGGCCCGGCAATCGATAATAATAGTGCGGCAGGCGATTCAGCAGATGGAGCCGGGGCCCATACAGACCAAGGTGCGGGCCATCGCCCGTCCGCCAAAAGGGGAGGTCTACGCCCACGCCGAAAATCCGCGCGGAGACTTCGCCGTCTACCTGGTCTCCGAGGGCGGAGAGAGCCCCTATCGCCTCAAGGTGCGCCCGCCCTCATTCTGCAACCTCATGCCCCTGCGCGATCTCCTCATCGGCCACTACGTCGCAGACGCGGTCGTGATACTCGGTTCGCTCGACATCGTGCTCGGCGAGGTCGACCGGTGAACGAGTTCAACTGGACATTCGTCGCCATCGCCGTCCTGGGCCTGTTCGGCCTCTTCTCATTCCTGGCGACCGTCGTCCTATCGCTCACCTGGTACGAGCGCAAGATGCTGGCACGCATACAGATGCGCGTGGGGCCGTCCAGAGTAGGGCCGCACGGCCTTCTGCAGCCCGTAGCGGACGTCTTCAAACTCATGGCTAAGGAAGACGTGCGGCCGGACGTCTCCAGCAAGTCCCTCTTCTGGATCGCGCCAGTGTTGGTTCTCGTGCCTGCGTTCCTCGTCTGGATCACCATCCCATTCGCCGACGGCCTGGTGGTTCAGCCACAGGATCTTGGCCTGCTCTACGTCGTGGCCATCTCCACCCTCGGCATCGTCGGCCTGCTACTCGCCGGATACACCTCCGCCAGCAAATACTCCGTCCTCGGCGGCATCAGGGCGGCCGCACAGCTCGTCAGCTACGAAATTCCGATCATCGTCGTCGTCCTCGCCATCGCCATCCTCGTACAGTCTCTCGACCTGCGCGACGTGATCACCGGCAATGAAGTGGTGATCGGCGAGCGGGTGATCACGTTCAACGGACAGGGGGCGATTCCGTTCGCGGCCATAATGCCCCTCGGCGCAGTCATCTTCCTGATCGCCGGCCTTGCCGAGCTGGGCCGCACCCCCTTCGACATCCACCATGCCGAATCAGAAGTGGTCGGCGGTCCATTCCTGGAATACAGCGGCGCTCACTGGGCCGTCTTCTTCCTCGCCGAATACTTCAACACGTTCGTCATCGCCGCACTCACGGTGCTCCTCTTCTTCGGTGGATGGAGCTGGCCGTCGCCGCCGGAGTCGATCTTCGGGACCGCGCTCGAAGAGTGGCAGACGGATGCGCTCGGGGTGGCATGGTTCCTCTTCAAGACATACCTCGTCATCGGCCTCTTCTTCTGGTTCCGAGGCACCTACCCGCGGCTCCGAATCGACCAGCTCATGGCCTTCGGCTGGCAAATACTCATCCCGCTCTCGTTCGTCAACCTGATTCTGATGGCCATCGTGATGTTCTACGAATGGCCGCTCTGGGCGATGCCCGCCATTTCAGTCCCGCTACTTGCCGCCACCGCCTACCTGGCCGCTCGCCGCAACGACCGCAAGGTCAACACCGGAAGCGTCACCCTCTACCGCAGGCAGAAGCGGGCCGATGGCGGCAACGAACTCGTGCCACCAGCCGCTGCAACCTACGAAGAAGCAGGCGCCAGAGGAGCAGGCAACTGATGCTCAACTCGGTAAAAGCCCTGCGCGTAAGCCTCAGCACGATGATGCGCCGGAAAGTCACCGCCGAATACCCGAAAGAGCACCTGCCGCTGCAGGATCGGTTCATGGGCTTCCCCGCGCTGACGTGGGACGAGGCCAGGGACGAGCCCTTCTGCACCGGCTGCATGGTCTGCATCAGGTACTGCCCGACGCAATGTATGTCGGCGCAGATGACCGACAACACGAAGTTCGCCGATGGCGACAGCCACCGCAAGAAGATCGTCGAGACCTTCGAGATCAACCTGGGCCGCTGCATCCTCTGCGGAATCTGCGTTGACGTATGTAACTTCGATGCCATCGAGATGAGCTTCGAGCACGAGCGCAGCGAGCGGCTGCGCGACGCCAATCGCGTCGACCTGCCGACCCTTCTGGATATGGGGAAGGCGTACCAGGAAGAGTCGGGCTGGAAGCAGTCGAAACCCAACGCCCCCTCACCAAAAGAGAAGGAAGTGATAGCCGCCGCGAAGGCTGCGGAAGAGGCTCCGGAGCTGAAACCGGAGGCTCATCCGGCGTCCGGATCCCCCGACCCGCCCGAGGACGCCCCCGAGGACGCCCCTGAAGGCACGGACGCCGACAACCGTGCGAAGAAAGAGGGCGAAACCCCTTGAGTGGCGAGTTGATCGTCTTCTACGTCCTGTCCGCAATCACCGTTATCGGCGCCCTCGGAGTCGTCCTGGACCGCAACGTCGTCCGGGCGACCCTGATGCTGCTGATCGCCCTGCTCGGCGTGGCCGGCATCTTCCTGGTCGCCTTCGCAGAGTTCCTCGCGCTCGCCCAGATACTGCTCTACGGCGGCGCAGTCACCATCGTCGTCCTCTTCTCGATCATGCTCACCCGCACCGCCGATCTGCGCGTCAACCTGGACAACCCGCAGCGGCCGATGGCGGCCCTCATAGCGATAGCCGCCTTCGTCCTGCTCACACTCACGTTCGTCAACAGCGACATCGGGGAGCTCGACGGAACGACCAGCGTCGCCATCCCGGGCGCAGATGTCGGCTCGTCGGGATTCGAGACCGTCGGCGACGTCCTCTTCAACCAGTGGGCAATCCCATTTGAAATCGCCTCGCTCGTGCTGCTGGTCGCAATGATCGGAGCCATCGCCCTCGCGCGCAGCGATGACCCCGAAGACGCGGGAGAGATCGCCTCTGGGTCACCCGAAGGGGCAGGGCAAAAAACCTGATGGACCTGGAACTCATCCACTTCCAGATACTCGGCGCATTGCTCTTCAGCATCGGCCTCTATGGCGTCCTGGCCCGCCGCAGCGCAGTGCTGGTCCTCATCTCCATCGAACTGCTCCTCAACGCCGTCAACATCAACCTGATCGGCCTGGCCGCACTCGTCGATAGGCCACCCGACGAGCGGGTCTTCGGCCAGATCCTCGCCATCTTCATCATCACCATCGCCGCAGCAGAAATCGGCCTCGCCCTCGCCATAGTCCTTCGAATCTTCCGCAACCGGGGCACCGCCAACACAGACGAGATGGACCTGATGAAGTGGTAGCCGGCCCCCAGTCGCGCTCGTTCCAGCCGCGCCCCCATAGGGGCGAGGCGTGCCTCGCCCTCTCGCAGTCCGCCACCGCAGCCATCCGCCATCGCGCTGCGCCTTCAAAGGCAGCCATCATGAGCCCCACGGCAGCCATCCTGAGCCTTGTCCTGAGCCCGTCGAAGGGGCACTCGAAGGGTGGCGGGATCACTTGTAATCGTCTCGAACAGCCCGCCTGAACATGGAACTCGCATTCCTCGCACCCGCCATCCCCGCCATCGCCTTCATCGCCATCCTCCTCTTCGGCAGATGGCTCCCCGGCAAGGGCTCATACCTCTCCATCGGCGCCATCACCGCCTCGGTCGTCATCTTCTTCATCCTCCTGATCGACCTGGTCGAAAACGGCGGCGGCGTCTCCTCCATCGACTGGTTCGACGCCGGCTCGACCCAGTTCACCCTTGGCACGTCCGTCAGCCCGATATCGGTCGCCATGATCGGAATCGTCTCCTTCGTCGCCCTGATGATCCAGGTCTACTCGCTCAAATACATGGAGGGCGACCCGCGTATCGGCTGGTACTACGCCGTCCACTCGCTCTTCGCCGCCGCAATGATGGCCCTGGTTCTCGCCGACAACCTCCTCTTCCTCTACATCGCATGGGAAGGCGTGGGACTCGGCTCATACCTGCTCATCGGCTTCTGGTGGGAGCGCAGATCGGCCTCAGAGGCGGCCAAGAAGGCCTTCATCACCACCCGCATCGGCGATGTCGGCCTCCTGATCGGCATCATCCTCCTGTTCCGCGAGACCGGCACATTCGAGATCGCCGCAATATTCGAAGCGGCCCAAGCGGGTGAGATCGGGCAGAACATCCTCAACTGGTCGATGTTCCTCATATTCCTCGGCGCCGCGGGCAAATCCGCCCAGGTCCCCTTCCACGTCTGGCTGCCCGACGCCATGGAAGGCCCAACCCCGGTCAGCGCCCTCATCCACGCCGCAACCATGGTCGCCGCCGGCGTATTCCTCGTGGCCGTCCTCTTCCCGCTCTACGAACTCACACCGTTCGTCCTCGACCTGATCGCCGCGATCGGAATCACCACCGCGCTCGGAGCCGCCATGATCGCCGTGGTCATGACCGACATGAAGCGCATCCTCGCCTACTCGACCGTCAGCCACCTGGGCTTCATGATGCTCGCGCTCGGCGCGGGAGAAGTCGGCATCGCAATGTTCCACCTCATCGCCCACGCCTTCGCAAAAGCCGTCCTGTTCCTCGGCGCAGGCAGCGTCAGCCACGGCACCGGCGGCCAGACAGACATCCGGAAGATGGGCGGCCTCTGGCGCAAGATGCCGATAACGACGGCCACGTTCACCATCTCAGCGCTCTCGCTGGCAGGCCTGCCGCCCCTGGGTGGATTCTTCTCCAAGGACGAAATCCTGCGCGCCGTCTGGGACGGGCGCATCAGTGGCGCATACCTGATCGTCGCCCTCATCGCCGTCGTCTTCAGCGCCATCTACACCGCACGCATCATCTACAGGGTCTTCTTCGCGCCCGCGTCTGACGAAAGCGCCAGAGCCCACGAGTCGCCGATCGCAATGATCGGCCCCATGGTCCTCCTCACCGCCTTCGGCGCCGTCGTCGGCGCGATCGCATTCGAGTGGGGGAACTTCGGCGGCTTCATAGGCTGGGTCGCGAACGAGGCGATGCCCCACGGCATCGAGTTCACGGTCTGGCTGACCGTTCTATCGGCCGCGCTCGCCATCGGCTCCATGGCGTTCGTCTTCCGGATGTTCCACACCGGTGGCGGCGCCGTCGATTCCATACGTGAACGCCTCTCACCGGCGCAACGCCTGCTCGAAAACCGCTTCTACTTCGACGAGCTATACCAGTGGTTCGTCGACCGCGTCGTCATGACCACCTCAGGCGTTATCGGCTGGTTCGACCGCCGCGCCATCAACGACGAAGGCGTCGACGGGCTGCCGAACGCCACAGGCTGGTGGGCACGGGAGTTGCGGTACCTGCAGACGGGCAAGGTCTACAACTACGCAGCAGGCATGGCCGCCGGCGCCGCCATCGGAGCGATCATCTGGTGGGTCCAGTGAGCGACACAAGATGCTGAACTCCCAAGGATTCGACCAGGCCGTCCTGACCATCATCACCGGCCTGCCGTTTGCCGCGGTCCTTATTCTCGTCTTCTGGCCGGGCAACAATAGCCGCCACTGGAAGTACTTTTCGGTGCTCGTGGCCATCGCCACGGCCGCCCTCTCCCTGTATGTCCTCCTCCAGTACGACCACGGCTTCAGGCTCGACGATGAGAAGTACCAGTTCGTAAATGAGTGGGAGTGGCTCCCCAGCCTGGGCGTCTCGTTCCACGTCGGGGTAGACGGCATATCCGCCATCATGATCTTCATGACCGGCATCATCTACATCACTGCGATGCTCATGACCTGGAGCACGGAGCAGCGCGTCCGGGACTACCTGATCCTGCTCCATGTCCTCGTCGGCGGAGTCTTCGGAACCTTCACGGCCGTAAACCTCTTCTTCCTCTTCTTCTTCTACGAAGTCGCCGTGCTGCCCATGTTCGTCCTGATCGCCTTCTGGGGCAGCACCAGCGAAAACCTGAAGGTATATCTGAGCCTCTGGAGAACGAACTTCAGGCGCACCAAAGAGTACGGCGCCATGAAACTCGTGCTTTTCCTGGTCGGCGGCTCAGTTGCGATATGGATAGCCATACTCGCCCTGTTCATCGAATCCGGCGCCGACTCATTCGACCTGATAGAGATGCAGCGGACCGGCTTCGGCGAAGTTTTCCAGCGCGTCTTCTTCCCTCTGACCATGTTCGGCTTCGGCCTCCTGGCCGGCCTCTGGCCGCTCCATACCTGGTCGCCCGACGGCCACGTAGCCGCGCCGACCTCCGTGTCCATGCTCCACGCCGGCGTGCTCATGAAGCTGGGCGCATACGGGATCATCCGCGTCGGCGTAGAGCTGATGCCCGATGGCGCACAGGACTGGGCACTCGTCCTCATCATCCTCGGCACCATAAACATCGTTTATGGCGCGCTCTCCGCAATGTCCCAGCGCGACCTCAAATATATGATCGGATACTCGTCCGTCAGCCACATGGGCTACGTGCTCGTGGGGATCGGAACGCTCACCACCATCGGCATGACCGGTGCTGTGCTCCAGATGTTCGCCCACGGCGTGATGACGGCCCTCTTATTCGCCATCGTCGGCTACATATATGAGAAGTCGCATACGCGGGCATATGCGGCCGAAGGCGAGCCTGACGCCGGCTCGGTGAACATGCTGAGAGGCCTGGCGAAAGTCATGCCCATCGGCGCGTTCATCTTCGCCATCGCAGGCCTGGCCTCCCTCGGACTGCCCGGACTGAGCGGCTTCGTCCCAGAGCTGCTCGTCTTCATCGGCCTCTTCCAGACCCACCCGTGGGCCGGCGTCCTCGCCATCGTCGGTGCAGCCATTACCGCCGTCTACATACTGCGGCTGATGGCAATGGTCTTCTTCGGCACCCCCGATACCGAGAACACCGGATGGGAGAGTCTGCCCGATATCACCATCCCGCACCGGATCACTGGCGTCATCCTGGTGGCGACCATGGTCACCATCGGCATCATGCCCTTCTACTTCCTCGACCTCATCGACTCCGGAGTGGCAATGATTTCGGCGGTGTCCGGTTGAACGGCATAAACGTAAACCTGCTCACGCCGGAGTTCATCCTCGCCGGGATGGGCCTGCTCGTGCTCAGCGCAGACCTCGTTTTACCGCAAGCTCGCAAAACGTGGCTGGCGTGGATCGGCGTCGCCGGCCTCATAGCAGCCGTAGCCACCGCCCTCATCTACCGCTGGGACCGCGTCGAGGAACTCTACGGCGGTGTGTTCATCGCCGACCGCTTCTCACTCTTCTTCTTTGCATTCCTCGTCATACTCGGCGGCGTAATCATCATCTCGTCCATCGACTACGTGAAGCAGCACATCAAACACCCCGGCGAGTACTACGGCCTGATCATCTTCTCCATCCTCGGCATGGTCCTGATGGCCTCCGCGGGCGAGCTCCTCACCGCATACGTCGCGCTCGAGCTGCTCAGCTTCAGCCTCTACGTCCTCGTCTCCCTGCGCAAAAGTGACCCGAAAACCAACGAATCGGGCGTCAAATACATCCTCCTCGGCGCATTCTCATCGGCCATCATGCTCTACGGCATCAGCATGGTCTGGGGCGCAACCGGCACCACGTTCTACAGCGGCATCGCCGAAGTTCTCGCGCAACCCGGCGATCCCGATATCACACTGATAGTCGGCCTTGGGCTCATAGTCGCCGGACTGGGCTTCAAAGTCGCCGCCGTTCCGTTCCATATGTGGGTGCCGGACGTGTACGAAGGCGCGCCAACCCCAATAACCGCATACCTGGCCGTCGGCTCGAAAGCCGCCGCGTTCGCCTTCATCCTCCGCTTCTTCTCAGAAGGCCTGCTGCCCGCGGCCGCAGACTGGCGGGTGCTCCTGGCCGTAATGGCAACCGCGACCATGGTCCTCGGCAACCTCGTCGCCATCGCTCAGGACAACGTGAAGCGGCTGCTCGCATACTCGAGCATCGGCCAGGTCGGCTACCTGCTGCTCGGTGTCGCGTCCCTCGGCATCATCAGGGAGGGCAGCGATGTCGTCCAATTCTCCACCAGAGCCTCCACCGGCGTCATGTTGCATCTCGTCGGATACGCCATCGCCAACCTCGCCGCATTCTTAGTAGTCACCGTCGTCTACAACCGCACCGGCAGCGACAGCATCTCCGACTACAGGGGCCTCGCAAGCAAGTCGCCGTTCCTCGCCATGGTGCTGGCAGTGGCATTCTTCTCACTGGCGGGGCTGCCGTTTTTCGTCGGCTTCGTCACCAAGTTCTACCTGTTCACCGCGGGCGCAGAAGCCGGATTCCTCTGGCTCAGTGGCCTCGCAATGGCCGCCAGCCTAGTATCCCTCTACTACTACCTCCGGGTAGTCCAGAGAATCTACGTCGATAGTCCGCCTGAGACCGATGCGCAAGAAGAGGGTGGGGCAGAAGTCACCGGCGACGTCGCGATCTCAGCTGTTGAAGCCAGCGTCATCTCCATCCCCCGAGTCTCCTGGGGCATGCTCGCTGTCCTCCTCGTAGGCATACTGCTCGTCGGCGTCTGGCCAACCCGGCTCGTAGAGGCCATAGAAACCGCCACCGCAGCCCTCAGCGCCGCCGCCGGCTAATCGACAATCCCGGTAGCCGAGGGGCTTGCCCCTCACGTGCCTGCCCGCGCGTTGCCCAAGCCGCCACCCACCCGCCGGCAATCCCGCAGGGTCGCGCGGCGCACGCCCTCCCGGCGGTTCGTAACGGCGGCACGCACCCCACCGGCATGGCCCTCATATAAGATCGCGCTACCCCGGCAATCCCAGTCCCATGCCATACAGGAGCCCCACCATGACGAACCCAGACCAGGGCCAAGACGTCAGGCACTCGAACAGACTGGAAGGCAGCGTCGTCGCAATTACCGGCGCGGGCAGCGGAAACGGTCGCGCCAGCGCGCTTCGCACCGGCCGGGAAGGAGCGTCGCTCTTCATCAGCGACATCAATGCCGAGCTCCTCGAAGACACCCTCGGAGATCTGAAATCCGAGGGTATCGACGCCGCGGGCGGGATTTTTGACGCCGCCAACATCGATGACGCACCAAGATTCATCGCCGCCATAAAAGACGCCTATGGCCGCATCGACGTCCTGGTCAACAACGCGGGCGCAGTGCGCGTCGAGCCGTTCCCGAATGTCTCGGAAGAGAACTGGGACTGGACGATGAACCTGAACCTCAAGGGCGCGTTCTTCCTCATGCAGGAAGCGGCAAAGCCGATGATGGAGCAGCGCTCCGGCAATATCGTCAATATCGCATCCATCGCCGGAACGTTCGGCGGGCCGACCTCATCCCCGCCATACGCCGCCGCCAAGGCCGGCCTCGTCAACCTCACCACCGTGGCGGCAGCAAGCCTGGCCCAGTACGGCGTCAGGGTGAACGCGATCGCTCCGGGCATCATCAACACGCCGTTTCATGCTCCCGTCGATCTCGCAATCGGCCAGAAGCAGCTGGGCCTGAAGCCCGGCGAACATATCCACACGCGCGTGAGCCAGATTCCGTTAGGGCGGCTCGGCGAACCGGAAGACGTCGCCGCCACCGTCGCGTTCCTCGCCAGCGAGGACGCCAGCCACATCTCCGGCGAGACGATCACCGTCGCAGGCGCAATGCGGAGCCTGTGAGGCGAGCAGGCCGCCACTCCACCGGCTCAGCAGGAACACCTCATAGTCCATCGAAAGACCGAACAATATGGAGAAGAGGAACACAGGCAGCCACGCCTCGATCGTCTCCACCTGCTGGAACCCGGGCAGATCATTGCCGACGCCTGCCTAAACCACCACAAATTGCCCCATCATGCCACCGTCTTCATGTTCTAATATGTGGCAGTGGTACATGAACGGCGTATTCGGGTCGGCGAAATCGCTGAATTGAGCGATTAATCTTACGGTCTCCTGTGGCTTGACCAGCACGACATCTTTCCATCCTCTTTCGTTCTCTGCCGGTCGCGATCCATTTCGTGTCAGAATCAAAAACTGGATGTCATGAATATGAAATGGATGCGCCATCTCCGACTGGTTGGTGATTTCCCAGATTTCAGTATCGTTTAATTTAATGGTCTCATCGATCCTATTCATGTCCATGCTCTGGCCATTAATTCTAAAAGACACCATCTGGAGCTTGAAGGAGCGAGCCATATCGACTTGACTTTCGTCAAGCCGCGCTATCGTAACTAACGACTCGGGCAGACGGGTCACGGCATTCTGGGTCGCAGCGATGACCTTGACGGTCAGAACATCAAAAGTGGAAATATCCATCTTGTCTTTGGCCCAAAACGCATCGATGTTTTTCCGTTCCGAAGAGTAACTTACCAACCTGACCTCTTGACTTTCATCAGCACTAAAATCCACCAGAATTTCGGCTCGCTCCCCGGTGGATAGCAGTAATCGGGTCAGCGGCACTGGCGCCTCTAACAGACCCCCATCCGTTCCGATCTGATAGAACTGCCGGTCATCGCTAAACCCGAAGTTGAAAATGCGGGCATTGGAGCCAGCCAGTAGACGAAACCGAACGATTTGGGCCGGGGCCTCCAACACCGGAGTGATAGCCCCATTGACCAGGATTATGTCCCCCTTTACCCCGGTACTCGTACCAGGATAATTGAATGACCCATCGTCATTGAAAAATTTGTCCTGAATGATCAGAGGGATATCATCAATCCCATACCGCCGGGGTATGTCCAGTTTGTCTGTCGCCTCATCTCTGACGATGAAGAGACCGGCGAGGCCGGAGTAAACGTGCTCGGCCGTTTTGCCTTCGAGATGCGGGTGATACCAGTAGGTGGCCGCCTCGTTTAATATGGTGAAGTTGGCCCGCCATGTTTGGCCGTCCTCAATGCGTTGATGCGGCCCCCCGTCCATGACCGCAGGCAGATGCAAACCGTGCCAGTGAGTAGTGGTCGGTTCGCCCAGGTCATTGGTGACGTTAATGACCACATCGTCACCTTTATTCATGACGAGTGTGGGCCCTAAGATTGGTCCGTTATAGCCAGAGGTTGGTGTTTGTTGACCAGACACATACTCCATCGTCCCATGCTGGATAGTCAGGTTAAATACCCTCTGTACACCAATCATGTCGCCGACTAACAGTTTCGGAATCGGCAATGTTTGACCGGTAATTAAACGGCTAGTGTCCGTGGACGGGTTGCGGGCAGTTATGATGCTGATTACTATGCGTTCTAGCAGACCGAGTCTGCTCAACACGAATAGTGAGACTAATAATGAGGCAGAACTGGCGCCGAAGACGATCAAGAAGTTCCGACGGGATATGCGGAGTCGTTTTATCATGGTGTCTTCATTAAGCAGCGTGTTGTAATTATTTAGAGCCCTTCATTTACAGGATACTGCTGCAAGGCTGCCCGAGCCGCCAAATACCCACCCGAGCCATGCGCCCCGTCTCCCCGTAGTGTGGAATACGAGCAACACATCACCCCCCCAACAGACAAGACCGCGTCCATCACGGCGTGAAAACGCGACCCTGCGCATGATCGGCCCCTTGGCGGCGGGATTCAATCGCTGATTACTCCAGCGGCTCCCCGTCAGCAGCACCGGCCGGCGCGACCTGCCCGGCCTGCACCTCGACTACCTCCACCCGAAGGTCCGGCAGCCACTCCAGGAATTTCGGGAAGTACCAGTTCCAGTCGCCAAGCAACTTCATGCTCGCCGGCACAAGGATCGCCCTGATCAGCGTGGCGTCGATAAGAATTGCGACGCCAAGCCCGAACCCCATCTCCTGGAAGATCACAAGGTCGCCAATCGCAAATCCGCCGAAGACCGCCACCATGATCAACGCCGCACCGGTGATGATCCCCGCGGTCGAGCGAAGGCCGAACGCAACCGAATCCGCGTTGTTCCCGGTCTGGTCGTAGCGCTCCCTGATTCGGCTCAGCAGGAACACCTCGTAGTCCATCGAAAGCCCGAACAGTATGGAGAAGAGGAACACTGGCAGCCACGCCTCGATCGTCTCCACCTGCTGGAATCCGAATATCTCGTTACCCACGCCTTCCTGCAACACCAGTACCAGGAGCCCGTATGCCGCGCCGACCGATAACAGGTTCAGGAGTATCGCCTTGATCGGCACGATGACCGATCTGAACACGACCAGCAGAAAGACGAAGCTGACGGCCAGCACGAAGGTGATGACGATCGGAGTCCACCTGTCCGCAAGGTCGAAGAAGTCGCGGTTGATAGCCGCCTGGCCGCCGACGAACACATCCGCTGGAATCCGGGCATCGGGGATGTACGTCTCGCGGAGTTCGCTGATGGCATCGGTAGCCGGGGTCGTCGCGCTGTCGACCGGCATGACGACCTTCAGGCGGCCCAGGTCTCCCGTGTGGCCCAGGATGCCGTCGTCAGACGTCTCATACGTGGTAGCGCCGAAGATGGGGTGGCCTTCCAGAGACAGCCTCAGACGCTCGATGCCGGCCTGCACCTCGGGGTCGTTCACGTCGCCATCGATGACGATGTCGGCCGCGGAGACGCCGCCGACCTGCCCCGGGAACTCCTCACGGAGGACGTTGAAGGCCTGCAGCGACCTGAACCCATCGGGCAAAGTGTCGATGCCCGCGGCGCCGGTTTTGATGCCGAAGTAGGGGATGGTCGCCGCGACAAGCAGGCCGCCAACGATGATGAGAGAAGGCCATGGATGCCCCATGACGATTCTCGTGACAGCGTTCCAGAAGCCCCCTGTGTCATCGTCGTACGTCCCCCCCGCAGCGGGAATGAACGGCAGCTTCCAGGCATTCACCTTATCGCCGATCAAGCTTAAGATCGCCGGCAGCATGGTCAGGGCCGCGATCACCGCGATGATCGTGACAAGCACGGCGCCGAGCCCGATGCTGAAGAAGACGGTCGTCGGCACCATCACCATGCCGAACAGCGCCAGGACGACGGTGATGCCGGAGAAGACGACCGCCCTGGTGGCAGTCGCGCCGGCACGGCCGATGGCATCCTGCTTCTCAAGGCCGCGCGCACGCTCTTCGCGGAAGCGGGCGATTACGAATAACGAATAGTCGATGCCAACCGCCAGACCCACCATCGTGATTATGTTGGTGACGAAGAAAGAGAATTCGCTTATCTGGCCGATTACCGAGACGGCGGCTATCGCCAGCATGATCGAGATCAAGGCCACCACGATGGGAATCCATGACGAGCCGGCCGCCCTGAATACCAGGAGCAGGATCACCAGGGCGATGGCGATGCCGATCGACTCGCCCTTGATAAGGTCCTCCTGCGCTATCTTCTGGAAGTCGATTCCAATGCTGGCAGGGCCGGTGAGCAACACCTCTATGCCAGACTCCACCGCGACCTCATCCGCAATGTCTATGACATCCCGTATGTTTTTGCTGCCCTCGCCAAGATCGCCCGCCATGGTGAGTGGAACGAGCGTCGTCTTCCTGTTTTCTGAGACGAAGGCATCGATGCCGGACTCGTAGAAGTTGGTGATCTGAAGCGCACCATTTTCGGTGTTGATGATCCCGGAGCCGAGCGCCCGCGTGCGCTCCGTGAACTCCTCGACGGCGCCCCGGAACACCGCATCATCAACAGTCAGCGCCTCGGACCGGAACAGGGCGACCTCGTCGGCATGCGTCGGCCGGATTCGCTCTTCGATCAGATCCTGCGCAACCTGGGAATCCGGGTCATTCGTGAACTGGCCCTCGAACGTGGTCGCAGAGCCCAGCAACGTCGCGATCAGGAACAGGCCGGCGACGACGGCTGCAGCCCAGATCAGCAGCGTCCGCCTGGGATGCGCGGCAGCAGAGCGCGCGAGGCCTTCGGTAGAGATTCGTGACATCGGGCGTCTTCCCGGAGTTTCTGTGTGATGCGCTATACGACTAGCGAGTCTAATCCAGTAACCCCTTGCCCGGCACCGTACGCGCCACGCAAAAAGTAAAAGTTTGGTAACGCGTGACCTGCCAGTTAGCTTGCCCGGTGGCCTGACAGGTGCTACGTTGCCGCCCTCATCTCAGACCGCCCAGAACATAAAATCCATAAAGCCGGCGAGTGGCGCGCAGCATCTTTGCCAATATGCCCAATCCTCCCAACCTGCCCCAGACCCTCGCTCCCCACCCGGTGATAGCCAACATCACCTTCGCGGAAGGCCCTGCGTTTGACGACGCGGGCAACCTCTACTTCGTCAACTACATGACGGACGGTACGCTCGGCAGGCTCCAGCCCGACGGCACGCTAGAGGTATGGGTACACACTGGCGGCCTGCCTAACGGCGCCAAATACGACGGCCACGGCCACGTCGTCATCGCCGATAAGCGAATGAACCGGATCATCCAGTTCGATACGGCCACCCGTGAGA
>JADFHP010000156.1 GCA_022567135.1 Chloroflexota bacterium | reverse complement strand
CGGCACAGATCGCGTACGGGCGCATCTCGGTGCAGCGCCGACAAGGGCAGGGGCTCGCGTCGAAAAAGGCGTCGCAGCCTGTTGATTGAGAGCCGGTAGGCGCGCTGAAGCCGGCGCTTCGCCCGCGCGAAGCTTTTGCGCACCCGGCGCGGCAGAGGGTCTTCTTGCTCCGGCGCATAGAGGGCCATAGGCCGGGGCAAGGTGCGGTGCAAGGCGGCGCCTTCGGCCAATCGCTCCAGCGGTTCGAGCATGGTCAGACCATCGACCCCCAGCGCCTCTCCGAAATTCCGGCGAGCCAGGAAGTCCCGAAGGGGAGTCATCATCGTTTCGGCGACGGCCTGCCGGTAGGCCGTCGCCCGGTTCCACAACGCGGCGGGCGTAGTGGCAGCGTCCCCGAAGGCCGCTTCTTCGACCAGATCGTCGACGATGAGGTCGTCCGCGCGATCGACAGCGTCGAACTCTGTATCGAGACGTTGCGCACCGAATCGGGATCGGTCGTTCCGATGCGCATCAACGCGGCCTCGGCGGGCCGGCTCGCGGCCTCTTCCCGCTCCGGTGATCGTCCTCGGTCTGCTGCCCGCCCTGCATCGGCGGCAGCTCACGCCCGCGGCCCAACCGTTCTGCTGGCCGATCTTCTTGCCCGGGGCGTTCCGGCTGCTTCGGCCGCCGTCTCTTCCGCGGCCGTCCGTCTTCCCTGCGCTGTGGACGCTCTGCCACCGTTACGCGTCCTCGGCATCGTCATCCACCAGCCGCATCTGCTCCGCAAACGCAGTTTGGAGCCGCGAAACCTTCAACTCCGCCGATGACAGGAGTTCATTGCAGCGGCGCGCCAGTTTCATGCCCTCTTCAAACAGACCGGTCGCCTGGTCGAGCGGCAACTGGCCTGCCTCCAGCTTTCTCACAGTCTCCTCCAACTGCGAAAAAATCTCCTCGAAGGAGCCGTTTTTCCCGGATTTGCCCGGCTTCTCCGGGCTTTTGGAGGTTTCTGATTCTTCAGCCATGTTTCACACCGACGATAGTGGAGATCGCTTTAATTGTAACCGTGGCATGGCTGCGAAACTCTCACGACCGGCCACAACCGGCCTGAACCCGGACAGGCGCGCTACCCATCGCTGGATTCGGGCTCCACGGTTTCCGCCGCTATCGTCCCACCGGACACCGCGATGTCCAGGCGGTCGCCGGCGCTCGTCTGCGAGGGGCTGGAGATAATCCCGCCGTCAGCCGCCGACCGGACTATGGCATAACCTCGTTCGAGGATTTCCGCCGGCCCCAGCGCCCTGAGCTCATTCTCCAACCCTCGGGTGCGCTCCTGATATACCTCCAGCCTGCTCCATATCGCGGCAGACGCCACCCTGAGCAGCTCGTCGATTCGCACCCGTGGCGTTCGAGTATCCGGTGCCTGCGCCGCCAGCCGGTCCGCTGATAGCGACACGTTTCTCTTCCGCTCTTCAACGCCCTGGATCAGCCTGTCGATCATGAACGTGGCGTAATCGGACACCGTCTCGAGCAGCTCCCGCCGGTCCGGCACGATGATCTCCGCGGCGGCAGACGGCGTAGGCGCACGGACGTCGGCAACGAAGTCGGCAATCGTCGTGTCGGTCTCATGGCCCACCGCGCTCACCACAGGGACGCGGCTCGCGAATATGGCGCGGGCCACGACCTCCTCGTTAAACGGCCACAAATCCTCCAGAGACCCCCCGCCGCGCGCAACGATCAACACGTCGATGTCCCGCTCCCGGTTCACCGCCCCGATGGCATCGGCGATCAGCGGTGCAGCGCTGTCCCCCTGCACCGCCGTTGGCGCAAGCACCAGCTCGGCCAGCGGATACCGGCGCGATAGCACGTTGCGGATATCCTGCAATACCGCGCCGGACGGAGACGTCACCACCCCGATGCGCCGCGGGAACTTCGGCAGCGGCCGCTTGCGCCCGGGGTCGAAAAGCCCCTCCTCCTCCAGCGCCTGGCGCATCTTCTCGAACGCGACCTGGAGTGCGCCCACGCCTTCCGGTTTGATCAGGTCTGCATACAACTGAAGATCGCCCCGTTGCTTGTATATGGAGATGCGGCCGTGCGCCAGCACCTGATCGCCGTCAACAAGGAACTCGGCCCCGCGGCCGCCCCGGAACATCACGCAACTCAATGCCGCATCGCCGTCCCGGAGCGTGAAATACGAGTGGCCTGAACCCGCGGTGTGAGCGCCCGAGACCTCGGCCCTGATCCATAGATCTGAGACATTAGGGTCCGAATCAAGCGTCGTCTTCAGATAGTCCGCAACCTCCGAGACGGAGTAGACCGTCTGCGTCTCACCGGTCATTTCACCACCAGTCTCAAACAACCGAAAACCTCACGCGCCCACCAGTCAGCGCCACCGCGCACCGCCGTCCTCAATGTCGTCCTGAGCGTTGCGCTGAGTTGGTCGAAGTGCGTAGTCCCCGAAACCCGAAGGACCGTGCCTCCGAACTCCGTGAGAAACCCTCGTCAGCCACCCTCGGTACCCTCCCTACGAGTCTCCGGGCCGCCTGTCATATTGTCATCCTTGGGCGCACCGGAACCCCGAGGCTCTCAGCCAACGGGGGCAAGTCGCTTCCAACCCTTACCAACAACGCTCCAATCCCCGGTAGTCGAGGGGCTTGCCCCTCCCACGCCTGTCACGCCATCCGCCGTCGCGGGCGGGGCAAGCCCCGCGCCTAGCAAATCCCCATGTAGTCCAGAGACATCTGGCCTGCCTACACCCGCTCCACGTAATCCCCATCGCGCGTATCAACCTTCAGCGTGTCGCCCACATCAACAAACAACGGCACCGTCAGCACGAGGCCCGTGCTCATCGTCACCTGCTTCGTCGCGCCCGTGGCCGTATTCCCCTTCACCGCGGGATCAGCCTGCGCCACCACCAGATTCACATGCGGCGGCAGATCCACGGAGATCGGGAGGCCCTCGTAGATCATCACCTCCACGCTCTCGCCCTCAACCAGGTAGTTGACGGCATCGCCAAGAACGTCCGTACTGATCGTCAACTGATCGAACGTCTCGTTATCCATGAACGTGTAATCGGAACCGTCGAAATACAGGTACTGAACATCGCTCTTCTCGACGGGCGCGCGCGTCAGCGGCCGGTTGCCCTGCACCTTCTTCTCGTACACATTGCCGGACTTCACATGGCGCACCTTCAGCGTCAGCGTCGGCGGCGCCTTCGGCGGCTTGCGATGCTGCCACTCGAGAACGGTGTATACCTCGCCATCCAGAAGCAGCGACATATTGCGGCGAATCTCACCTGAACTAATCGTCACGGGATCTGTGCCTCAATTCCTGCAGCGCGGCATAGCGAATGGCCATCCCGCAATTCTACGGCGTCAGCTTGACTGCGTTGCTCAGCACCCTGGCACGCCCGTTCTCAAGCACCACCACGTCTTCGATTCTCACCCCGCCCCAGCCGGTCAGATATATGCCGGGCTCTATCGTGAAAACCATCCCGTCCTCCAGCTTCCCCTTCGACCGCGCGCCAACGCCGGGGCCCTCGTGGACCTCCAGCCCCACTCCATGGCCAAGGCCGTGGCCGAAGTGCTCGCCATGACCCGCCTTTGAAATCACCTCACGGGCCAGCGCGTCGGCCTCCTCACCGGTCATCCCGGCCTCAACCTTCTCAATGGCCGTCTGCTGCGCCTCCAGGGTGATGTCGTAGATCTCCTTGAACTTGGCGTCAGGCTCCCCCAGTACGATCGTCCGGGTCAGATCGCTGCAAAATCCCTGGTACCGGCAGCCCATGTCGATGACTATCGGCTCGCCTTCCTGCAGGATTCGGTCGGCCGCGAGATGATGCGGCCGCGCCCCATTCGGACCGGAAGCCACTATCGTCTCGAAAGACAGCGCCTCCGCCCCCTGCTCCCGTACCGACTTCTCGATCTCCCACGCCACTTCCACTTCGCTGACGCCGGGCTCGATACGCGCCGATACCTCGTCGAACGCCCGGTCGCCTATCTCGATCGCCTTCGTCAACAGCGCCAGCTCATCCGGGTCTTTTACAGCCCGCAACTCCGCGCCTATCCCGCTCGTCGACACCATCGAGTAGCCGTCCTTGCCGCCGCCGCCCGCTTCATCCAGCGCGTCGACCAGGCGCTGATGCGACGCAACCGACATCTCATCGGCCTCGAACCCGATCCTCGAAACGTCCATCCCGCCGAGCGTATCCGTCAGCCAGCCAAGGCCCGGCATCACGCGGACCACCTCGTAGTCGGGCGCCTGCGATCCGGCCTGCTCCGTGTAGCGGAAATCGGTCGCCAGCGCGGCGCGATCACGCGTGATGATCAGCGTGCCGGCCGACCCCTTGAAACCGGAGAAATAGCGCCGGTTGTGCTCGTTCGTGATGAGAATCGCATCAAGTTCCTGGCTATCGAACTTGGCCCGCAACGCCTCCAGCCGCTTTCCGATGTATGGGTTGGCGTCCGTCAATTGGCGTCGTTCTCACCGATGTGCGTAAGCAGCGCCTCGAGCGCGTACAGATAGCCGCGCCAGCCCAGCCCGGCGATCTGGCCCAGCGCGTAAGGCGCGATCACAGACCGTCGCCTGAACTCCTCGCGCCCATGGATATTAGAAATGTGAACATCCACTACCGGTAGACCCGTATCCAGCAACGCGTCGAGTATCGAATATCCAACCTGCGTCAAAGCTCCCGCGTTGATGAGCACACCGTCGGCGTCACCACCGCGCTCCTGGATGAAATCGACAATAGCGCCCTCGTGGTTCGACTGGAACGCCACTACCTCGGCGCCCAGCTCAGACGCGCGAGCAGCCACCGCCGACTCCACATCGGCAAGCGTCGTGCTCCCATAAAGTTGAGAATCACGCTGCCCCAGCCGGTTCAGGTTGGGGCCATTAATGAGAAGAATCAGTGTCATGCCGTGCCCAATCAACACTCTCAGGCCCAGAAAGAAAGACTACTTGAACCACACTGCCATTGCGAGACGGAGGATGATCACAGTGCCCCGCGGGCACCCATCCCCAACCCGGTAAACAACGCTCCAGTCCCGACAGCCGAGGGCCTTGCCCCTCCAGCAGGCCGCACGCCATCCATCTTCGGGGGCGGGGCAAGCCCCGCGCCTACCAAGACCCCGCGGACATCCACCCCGGCTCCCCATTCACTTAATGTCATCCTCGGGCGCCCCGACCCGAGGATCTCAGCCATCGCTAATATCAACGAAAGACACCGCGTCGATGCCCCGTTTCTCAATTCCGGGTTCTCCTGAGCTGGTCGAAGGGTTGGATGAACACCGCCACCACCAGTAACGAGCGGATCAAGCCCCCGCCGCTAGCCCGTCGCGCGCCTGAGAAGCTCGTCAAAAGCAGAGACACTCGCACCGTCGATCACCCTGCGCCCGAGAGTAACAGCCTCTTCCTCGATCCTACGACCAAACGCCAACCGAAAGGCGGACGAGGCGCACTCCCGCAGATTCAACTATGATCCCCGGCACTATGCCATCTGAGCGTGTGCAGCGGCGGATAGACAGACTCCTCGATCAAGCAGAGGAAGCAGTAGAGGCGCGCGACTGGGAGAGCGTTAGGGACGCGGCCAGCGCTGTATTCCGGGTCGATCCCGATAACGAGGATGCCAAATCGTTCCTCCAGATGGCCGGAGACGAAGCTCTCTCTCCGCCCGATGAGCTTTCAGAGACACCAGCGCCGTCCGCTGCTCAATCCGCTGATACCCCCACCTCCTTCGCCAACGGCCGCTACGAGGTCACCGGCTTCCTCGGCGAGGGCGGCAAGAAGAAGGTCTACCTCGTCCACGACACGACGCTGGACCGGGACGTGGCATTCGCGCTGATCAAGGCTGAAGGTCTCGACGACACCTCGCGCCAGCGCGTCATCCGCGAAGCACAGGCAATGGCCCGCCTCGGCGACAACCCGAACATCATGCCCATCTTCGATCTCGGCGAGGAAAACGGCCAGACATACATGGTC
>JADFHP010000035.1 GCA_022567135.1 Chloroflexota bacterium | reverse complement strand
CCGAGATCGACGCCGAGAGCGGCACAGTCGTTCTCGGTCCTGCCGAAAGCCTGCTCCGAACCGAGTTGTTCGCGTCAAACCCGAACTGGATTTCGGGTGAGCCGCCCCGCGCCGGAGCACGCGTCGTGGCGAAGATCCGTTACAAGAGTCCCGAAGCGCCCGCAACTGTCTGGCCCATGGACAACGGCCTGAGGATCGAGTTCGACGAGCCGCAACGCGCCATCACTCCGGGCCAGGCAGTGGTCTTCTTCGATGGAGACGAGGTCCTGGGAGGCGGGACGATAGAACTGTCCGAAACGAAGCCGGCTCGCTCCGAACTGCGGGAGCCCTCGACAACCGCCTGACGTCGCGGGCGGCCGGACACGCCATACCCGCCATCGCGGTATGCTTCGCCACCGGCCATGCGTTAACCCTCGCGCCGTGAGGCTCCGGGAATTGGGGCAGAATGGACTTTCGAGACGTCACGAAATCAGCTCTGACCGAATATCGTCAGCACCTTGACCGTGCCTTGGACGGCCTCACGCCGGTGGAACTGCGCTGGCAACCCACGCCCACCTCCAACCACATTCTGTGGCTCGTTTGGCACATCGCCCGCGTCGAAGACCGCTGGATGATGACATATGTTGGCGATGAAGATGAGGTGTGGATCCGGGACCGCTGGTGCGAGAGATTACGCCTGCCGTCGGCGGGTAACGGCGCCGGGCACAGTGCCGAAGACGTAGCCGCGTTTCCCGATCTCGCGCTCTCAGACCTGCTCACGTATCACGACGCGGTCCGTGAGAGCACGTTCCAGGTCATCGATGCCCTTACAGAAGCGGACCTGGAAAAAACCCACCCCGATAGGCGGCCGGAGCGGACAGATCACCCAACCATAAACTGGGTGCTCGGCCACGTGGCTGTCGAAGAGTCACAGCACGTCGGACAGATCGCTTACATCCGCGGCATGCTCCGCGGGCTGGGCGGCTAATTGCCCGGCGCCCCGCGCCCACTTTTCCCACCGTCCCCGTCCTCTGCCAGATATGGATTGCTATGCTCCGCATCCGGGGGCTAGCTGGTCTGGACAGGCCGTGCCAGGAGCCACGAATACGGGGGCGGGCGATGCCGGGAAGATCCAAGATTCAACCAGGGAAGCTGCCCGGCTGGGACTTCGAAATAACCGCTGAGTCGGCAGGCGCGACCCTGGTCGCCGGGATAGACGAAGTAGGCCGCGGTCCTCTTGCCGGCCCGGTCGTCGCCGCCGCAGTCATCCTGCCAGCCGACCTCCGCGGCTCCCGTCAAAAATGGCTCAAGGATCTGCGGGACAGCAAGCAGGTTCCGGAAGATCGCCGCGAGCACGTAAGCGAACAGATTTATCAACTCGCAGTCGCGCTCGGCATCGGCGCGGCGTCGCCCACTGAGATCGATATGATCGGCATCGTCGCGGCAACACGACGAGCAATGTACCGTGCGATCGAATGCCTCGATCCACAGCCGGATCATCTGCTTATAGACGCCCTTGAGCTACCCGGAGTGCCGCTGCCGCAGACGTCGATCATCAAGGGAGACGCCCGGTCCAGGTCCATCGCCGCCGCCTCGATTGTCGCCAAGGTCACTCGCGACCGGCTGATGCGTGACGTGATACATGAGCGATTTCCGGACTATGGGTTCGCCGGGCACAAGGGCTACGGGAGCAAGGCCCACATCGATGCGATTAGACAGTTCGGCCCCTGCTCCGCCCACCGCATGTCATTTGCTCCTATTAGAGACCTGATCCAGCCCGTCATTCCAGCCCGCCTCAGGCGGGCCGGAGGCGTCGGCTGAGCAGTAAGCGCCCGCGCGAAGGCGGGGCTAACCAGCGCCTCGGCAAGGCCGGTGAAGGCGCGGCGCGGCGCGAGCTGTCACGCATGGGCTACGAGATCCTCGGCGCCAACTACCGGACCCGCGAAGGTGAAGTAGACCTCATCGCTCGCGAAGACGGGCAGTTCGTGTTCGTCGAGGTGAAAACCCGCCTCGGGCGGTCGTACGGCATCGGCGAAGAGGCGATCACACCGGCAAAGCAGGCGCGCATCGTGAAGGCGGCGCAGGCGTGGCTCCAGGAGCAGGGACAGGCCGGCGCTGAGTGGCGAATCGATATCGTCGTGGTGGAGCCGGGGCGCCTGAACGTCCATCGCAACGCCGTTGCGGAGCCGGATCCTTAAGTCGTCGCACATTGCGGTACGGCTGGCCGTATAAGAGAATCCGCCTGCTGCCTGGCAATCCTGTCGCAGAGATTCAACCAGATTCCGGAGTTCCTTCAAATGCCAGATCGATCCATGCGCGGCATCTACCCAATTCTTTCCATGCCCTTCGATAGCGACGGAAACATCGTTTTCGAAGATCTTCGAAACGAGGTGGAATGGGCCATCGGCCACGGTATTCACGGACTGGGCGTCGCGGTAGCGAGCGAAATCTACAAGCTCTCAGAAAGCGAACGCGACGAGGTCACCACAGCAGTCGTCGATCAGTCTAACGGCCGGGTAAAGATAGTCATCAACACCGGCGAGCAAGGCACCGACCTGGCGATTCACTACTCGAGGAGAGCCGAAGAGTTGGGCGCGGACGCGCTGATGATCCGCCCGCCGAACTTCGTCCCCGTGCCTGAGAGTGAGATCATCGAGTACTTCCGCCGCATCGCTGAGGCCGTATCGATTCCGATCTTCCTGCAGGACCAGGCCACGGCGCCGGTCGGCCCAGCCCTGGCCGTCAAGCTGGCACGCACGCACGAGAACCTCTGCTACGTGAAGGTCGAGACGCCCCCGACCATGCCGCGCATGGCGCAGACGGCGGCACTCGTCGGCGACTCCGGCCTCATCCTCTTCGGCGGCGCGGGAGGCGCCTTCTTCCCGGAGGAGCTGCGCCGGGGCGCCGTCGGCTCGATGCCGGGCTGCACGCTGCCGGACATGTTCGTCAGGGTCTGGAACATGTGGAGTGACGGCCAGGAACGGGAAGCCGAAGAAGAGTTCCACCGCTACGCCCCCATCATCCGCACGCTGGCGCAGGGGCAGGGGCTGGCCAACTGGATCTACAAGGACATACTGGTCGAGCGCGGCGTGTTCCAGAAGAGCTCGGCCTTCGCCCGCCACCCATCCCTGGAGCCGGACGGCCAGGCCCGCGAAGAGGTGCTGCAGCTGCTTGATGAAGTGGGCCTCCGCAACGGAAATTAGGGGCTCAGCAGACCCGCGTTACCGACAGGGAGTAATGGGCACATGAACGTCATAGTCCTGATGAACGACACGTTCCGACGCGACCACATGGGCGCATACGGCAACGACTGGATTCGCACGCCCAACTTCGATCACCTGGCGGAGCAGTCCGCGGTATTCGATCGCGCCTACATCGCCTCATACCCGACGATTCCGAATCGATGGGACCTGGCGACCGGCCGATACGGCTTCCCGACCCGTGGCTGGGAGCCGCTTGACCCGAACGACGTCACCCTTGCCCAGATCCTCACCGGCGCCGGATACACGACCCAGCTCATCTACGATCCTCCGCAGATCGGCTATCACAACTATGACTACACGCGGGGCTTCAAGACCTGGTGGTGGGTGCGCGGGCAGCACGCCGATCCGTACATGTCCGACCCCGAGGTGCCGCAGCCGATCGGCGCGCAGTGGCACAAGGTGAAGTCGGTCGAAGGAATGCGCCTCTTCCGGCGCAACCAGGGTATCCAGCGATACGACCGCGACCACACGATCTCCCGCATAGCCCAGAGCGCGATCGACTGGCTGGAGACAAACCATCGGCAGGAAAAATTCTTCCTCTGGGTGGACATGTGGGACCCGCACGAGCCGTTCGACCCACCCTGGTATGACATCGCCCGCTACCACGACCCCGATTTCGACGGCGATCGCGTCTACTACCCACCATACGGGCGCGCGAACTTTCTCGACGATGCCGAACGGGCATATGTGAAGGCCCTGTACGCCGGATTGGTGACGCAGGTCGACCGGTGGGTAGGCCGGATTCTGGAAACCCTCGAGCGGCTGCAACTCGATAAGAACACGCTGGTGCTGCAGCTAACCGACCACGGCCACCTCTTCGGCGAGCACGATCTGGAAGGAAAGCCCGGTGGCCAGCTGGGCAACCTGTACGAGACGACCACCCGCGTGCCAATGATGATGCGGCACCCGGACGGGCTTGGCGCGGGCAAACGGATACAGGGCCTCGCGCAGCCGGTCGACGTTCTACCCACGATCCTCGAATTCCTCGGCGTCGACCCGAAGAAGAAGAGCGACGGGGAGTCCGGCCAGATTCTCGATTTCGGCGCTGCGGGCGGAGAGCAGGAGATCCATGGCAGGTCGCTCTGGCCGATGGTCCGGAGCGAGGCCGGCTCCATTCGAGACCACGTCGTGTCCGGGCGCTTCCCCGCTGTTGTGGATGGCGAACAGAGACAGCCCGGCGTGGGGCACCTATTTGACGGATGGGTAGGCTCGGGCCGTGTCATCGAAGCGCTCACGGTGACTGAAGAGAAATGGGCGATGATCTGCAGCCCCCACGATCGCGAGTCCGAGCTTTACGATCTGGCGGCAGACCCGGACCAGTTGAACAACGTGATCAGTGATCATCCGGATCGCGCCGCACGGATGTACCAGCAGGCCGTGGACGCCCTGCGGGCCGGAGGCGCTTCTGACGCTCGCCTGCGCCCGTTCCTGGAAGACATCGGCTCAGAGCCGCTCAGCGACTCGGAGCCACTCTGGATGTTCCGGGACGATCGCGGCGTCGCCATCGCCTACCCAACGGAAAGCGAGGCTGAAGCGGTCGGCCGTGACGCCGAAGGCAATCCGATCCGAAAGATCGAGAAGACGACCTTCGGCAAGGTGCTTGCGGACGATGAGAAAAACCTGGTCTTTGTACACGGACAGTACTACTGGGCCAGTGACCTCACCTGATACGGCAATCGCAAGACACTGATGCCACTGCTTGCTGTTCCAGGGGCCGATCTGGCCAGCCTCGACGCGTCCGTCGTGGAACTGATCTTTCTTGGCATCTTCGCCTTCCTGATCGGCATCTTCGCCGGGATGACCGGCATCGCGCTGGGAATCATTCGCCTTCCCATCCTCCTGGCGTTCGGGTTCAACCCGGCGGTATCCGCGGGTACGAACCTGGGCGTCAGCGTCCTTGGGGGGGCAACCGCGGCGTGGCCGCACTGGCGGGGCGGCAGGGTGGTCATACGCGTCCTGCTCATCGTCGGCATTCCCGCCGTCGCCGGGTCGTTTCTGGGAGGTCTTTTCGCCAACGACGTGAAGTCGTGGATTCTCCTGGCAGTGATCGCAACCATCCTCGGCATATCCGGACTCACTACCTACCGGCAGTGGTGGAACGCTGCGCGCTCCCCCCTCCGACCGGTCCGCCACCGTCCGCCGACGCCGTCCGATGATCCGACCGGGATCTCCAATCTCCGGCCCGGGCGGGTAGCGGTGGATAGCGGTATCGGAGTCGTCATCGGTCTGATCGGGGGTGCCGCCGGGCTTGTGCTGGGCTCCCTGAGAATGCCGCTCCTACTGAACGTGCTTCGCATGGACCCGCGTTACGCAGCGGGCACCAACAACGCCATCGGTGTCTTTGCCGGTACGTTCGGATTCGTGGGGCATGCGTTGAATTCCAACTTCGACATTCCTGTCATGGCGGTGATGGGCGCGGCCGGCATGGTCGGCAGTTACATCGGAGCCACGCAGACGGGGAGAATGGGCCCCGCAATGATGCGCCTGATAATCGCCATCATGCTCACCGCGGTGACCCCCATCGTCATCATCCGCGCCGTTATAGAGTTCCCGAACTGAGGAGAATCCCCGAAATGGCGACGTTCGTCCTGGTCCCCGGGGCGTGGCACGGCGGCTGGTGCTGGCGAAAGGTGACGCCACTGCTGGAGGCGCACGGCCATCGCGTGTACACGCCAACGTTGACTGGCGTTGGAGAGCGGGCGCACCTGCTCACGCGCAAAGTAAATCTCACCACGCATATCCAGGATGTGGTGGCATTGATTCTCCACGAGGATCTTCACGATGTGGTGCTTGCCGGACACAGCTATGGCGGTCTGGTCATCAGCTTCGTTGCCCGGCATGCCACGGGGCGGCTCAGCCACGTCGCATACCTGGACGCGTTGCTGCCGGTCCCCGGTAGGTCCCCCCGGATCACCGACTCTGATCCGCTCGTCGCATCTGCGAACGCGTCAGGCGACGGCTGGAAGATCCCGGTCCCTCAGGTAACGGACGGCGAGCTGATGGGCGTCACCGACCAGGCAGACATCAAGTGGATGCTGGAACGGCTGACGCCACATCCCCTGGCGACGTTTAAGGAGGTTTTGGAACTGGATTCGCGGGAGCCATATCCGGTGGCCGGCTCATACGCGCTGTGCAACGGGGCCGGGCGGGAGGACACCGAACTTACCGCGCATGCCGATCGCGCCCGCGAGCTGGGCTGGCCTGTAGACGAGATAAACACCGGCCATGACCTCATGATCACCGAGCCGGAAGAGACGGCCGCCTTCCTGTTGCGTTCTCTGGCCGGCCAGCCGGGCTAGACGTCGTACTCGATGATCGCCCGGCCGGTGATCTCTCCGGCCTGCAGGTCGTTGCAGGCCTGATTGATGTCTTGAAGCTTGTAGCGCCGGGTCACCATCTCATCCAGCAGCAACTTGCCCTCTTTGTGCAGCCGCAGATACATCGAGAAATCTCGGTCCGGATAGGTCGCGCCAAGGCTGCCCCTGTAGCGCCGCTGGTGGAACATGAAGTGGCCCGGCCAGATCGTCATCTTCTGATCCGGCTGCGGCATGCCGATCAGCACGGCCATCCCACCGTGGTTCTCTGCCCCTGAGCCGCCGCTGCGCGTTACGGGCAGGATCTGCTCCGTGGTAATAGGAAACCCTATGGCGTCGAACGCATAGTCGACGCCGCCGCCGGATAGCTCAATTACCGCCTCGATTGGGTCCACATTCGATGCGTTTACCGTGTGCGTCGCGCCCATCTTCTTCGCGTACTCGAGCTTCGCATCGTCCAGATCGACCGCGATGATCGGGTAGGCCTCGAGGATGCTCGCCATCTGCACCGCTGCGATGCCGACGCCACCCACGCCCCAGACCGCTACCGAGTCTTCCGGTTTGACGCCGGCTGTGTGGAGGACGGCGCCCGCGCCGGTAAGAACGGCGCAGCCGACGATGGACGAGACGTCCATTGGCGCATCGTCGTCCACCTTGACCACGTACTCGCCCGTCGTCAGAACGTCCTCGCCCCAGGTGTAGACGGCGCCGTTCAGCGGCTCTTCCCGATAGGTGACTCCCGACGAACCCGGCACCCATCGGCCGGTCTTCGGCGTGCGCGGCACCCACGTCACGATTGCGACGTCGCCTTCTGCGACGTGCGTAACGTCTGAGCCGACATGCGTCACGATGCCGGCGCCCTCATGGCCCAGGACCATTGGGCGCTGGTTGTCCGCGTTGTGCATCTGGTGGAGTTGTGAATGACAGATTCCACTCGAATGCAACTTCACAATCACCTGGTCCGGACGCGGGTCCGGGAGTTCGATTTCGTCCACAACCAGTGGCTTGCCATGGCCTATGTCAACTGCAGCTACGCTCTTCATTTGCCCGCCTGTTTGGTGCCCAGTGGATCGGTAAATTCGGGTCGTGCGCAGCCCGACTTCAGCCACGCGAATACAGAGCCGAGTCTACTACCGACTCGATAGCCGGTGAAGTGGCGCTACGGCGAGGCGGGTGTCAGTTGCCGAGGCTTGAAAGATCGAGGCCGCAACCAAGAACGGCGCCGAGGATAGTGAAGTCAGGCTGGATCTCCCCGCTCAGCAGTCCATCTACCTGCTCCTGTCCAAGCGCGTCGATAAGGCATTCGAGCGTCTCAGGCGGCACGAGGGACTCGATATCAGCGCCCGAAGCGCTCTCTACCGTCGCAATCAGGTCGGGCAACTCGGAAATGTCCGGCAAGCTCTCCAGTTCGATATTGCCCAATGGACCTTCTAGATCGCCACTCCCGATCAGGTCTTCGAGATCCAGGCCTTCCGGTATGGCAATGCCATCAGGCAACTCTAGTCCACCCGAAAAGAGGCCGCTCCCGTCGTCGTCGTCCAGCAGGCCGGACTCCGCGAACAGCTCGCCGCACTCAGCGAGAACCGCGCCAATAACGGCTAATGACTCGCCGGTCAGCGCGCCTTCGTCCGCGATGCTGATCAGGCTGACCAATCCCTCAGGACCGGCGGCGTCGAAGCCGCATTCGAGCGCGTCTATCGTGGTGCCCGTGAGACCCCCGCCGAAGAAGTCGTCACCGCCGGAACCAGCAGAACCAATTGCTGCGCGCTCCTCATCGTTCAGACAGAAGATAGCCGGGAATAACGACAGCGCCACCTCCGCGATCTGCTGTGTATCCAGGTCCTCGCCCCCATCGTCACTGTCATCGAAGAAGAAGGGCCCGAGACTGAGGAAATCGACCGTGCTGAGGCGGTCGTCGACACATGCCAGCGTGGCTTCGCTCAGCTCAATACCGCCCTGAGCGATTACCTGCCCCACGATCACCCGCTGGATAGTGTCGTTGCTCAGGCAGCCCAGGATGGCCCTGCCGTCCTCATCAGACGGCTCTTCGCCAGCGAGCAGATTTCCGAAAACGGCCTCGCCCAGCGTGTCCACAAGGCACTGGCGCTCGGACTCAGGTAGTGCCGCGATAAACGCGGCCGGATCGTCGTCCAGATCTGCCGTGATCGGCTCGGAAGATACTGTGGGTACCGGTGTGGCCGTTGGGTCGGGGGCCACAGTGGGCGCCTGCGTATCGGTCGAGGAGTCGCCAGACCCGCATGCGATTACTGCCACCATCGTTAACGCGACAGCGGCAAAAACTGCAGTACGCGGGAATCGGAACATTCTCTCGTTACCCCCGGGGTCGTCACTGCCAGATATCTACAGAAAAGCGCTGAATTAAGCGCTTCATGCAACTTAACTATACGCTGCCAGGCCCTGCCTGAAGCCAGACGTGAAGTACTACTTCGGCTCTGATATTCCCGACAAGATTTCCTGCCATCACTCGAGTCCGAGGAGCGTCCTTCTAATCAGGCTCATGGCGTTCAGGCTCGCCCTCCGCCTGTCGGGACGGCCGCGTCCCGCCGACGCGTTGTGCCGGTAAGCGGCAATGCCATCCCCGGCAAGTGCGACATGGGTCTGCCCGCGGCCAAGGTTTTCCGTGCGCTGATCGCCCTCCTCAACCGCGTGGACCGCCAGACCCAGGTCTGCCCCTGTCGCTCGCCTCAGCGCGCGGGCAAGGGCGGCGGCGCGCTTCGCACCGTCGGCGAACGGTGGCTCTTCGCCGCCCGCCCTCGCCAGGCGCTCCAGCGCCTCGTTCGTGTTGACGATCACCCCTTCGACGAACTTGCCGCCGGCGGCGTCCCGAACCGCCTCGGCCAGGCTGCCGCCACTCAGGTCTTCATAAGTCGAGATCGTGAGGTTCTTCTCTTCGAGCAGTCTTCCAACAACCTCCTCCATCGTCACCTCGTCTTCGGCGAAAACATTGTCGCCAAGCAGGCTCCGGACCTCTGCCGCCACCGGCTCGATCAACTCTTGAGCCTCCTCCTCACCCGCGGCGCGGGCAGTTATCCGCACGTCCACCTGTCCGGGATGGGCCAGCACGCCAACAGTCGGGTTGGCCGACTCTGCAATCAGGTGGCCGATCAGGTGGTCCACGCTGCTCTCACCAACGTCTGACACCTTGAGGATCCTGTAATGGATCACCTGCGAGAGTCCGAACCGCTTCTTCAGATACGGCAAGACCTCGTTGTCTATGAGCCACTTCATCTCAAACGGCACGCCCGGAACGGAGATGACGACCCCGCGCTCGTCCTCCACCAGAAATGCCGGCGCAGTGCCGTTGGGGTTCTTGATGACGCGCGCGCCCTCGGGGATCTGAGCCTGCCGCTCGTTGTTCTTGGTGAGAATGAAGCCCCGCTTCTGAAATCGCTCCCTCAGCTCCTCCAGGGAGCCCGGGTCGGTGACCACCTTGCGGCCCGTCACACGCGCCACGGCCTCACGCGTCAGATCGTCCTGCGTCGGGCCAATTCCGCCGGTCGTGATCACCACGTCGGCCCTGTTCAACGCCTGATCCAGAATCGCGACCATCCGATCTTCGTTATCGCCCACGACCGTCTTGTAAAAGAGGTTTACGCCCGAATCCGCAAGCCGCTGCGCAATCCAGGCGGAGTTCGAATCGACGATCTGCCCGAGCAATAACTCTGATCCGATGGCGACTATCTCCGCGTTCATGTCTGCTCCGTCATGTGGACTGGTTGACTCGAAATGCAGTACCCGCGACGCGGGCAATCGCGTTGGGCTGCGCTGGCCGGGGCAGCGTAGGACCGCCCGCCTCTCGGGTCAACTACCGACCGCTGCAGTGCGTGCCAAGTCTATCTACTCGAACACTCGTTCTAAATCGCGTCGGAAAAGTATTGACAATATAAGAACGCCCGTTCTATAGTAGAACGCCCGTTCTGAATTCCGAATATCAAAATCTCTGAATCACAACTCAGCTCAGCACAACAGTTCGACCGGAGGAACAGACATGGCCGGAATAACACTCCTGGAACCGCCGGTGGCGGCGCGCACCGATCGTTCAGAGGCTTCCATTATGGGAGAGACCGATGAGTTTGGCAGGGCCGTCATCGATAGCGTCATCAGCGGAAAAGCCCTGTCATTCTCACTCGAGATCAGTTCGGAAGCCAGGATGCTTGGCGTCTCCGCCCGCCTCGAGAGATTTCTCATGGTGATCACCGCCCGGTCAGGTGGCTCATCTGCCAGGGTCGCCCCGCGATTCATGGCAGACACGTATCCGGCAATGGTGGAGCTTACTCGAAGGCTGCCGGCTGGCTGGGCGTCAGAGGGCGATCGCACGGTTCGCTTCGGCCTGGCACGACAGCTATTTGTAAGCGTCGACCGTCCGGTCCCGGTCGCCGGGGCAACTTTCCGCCCGAACCGACTGCTTGAAGTCGCAGCAGCCCATCGCGTGGACCAGGAGTGGTTCCGTACACGGGTCCTGCCCCGCACGACGCGATCGCGGCGGCTTACAACGGTGTACTACGGGACCTCCGATGCGGGCCAGACGGGCCTGGCAGGCGAGTCGATCTACTCGCAGGCAGCGCGCCACCACCGCGAACTCGAATCGATGGACGGGGTTCAGCGTCATTTCGTAGCGGACGCCATTGTTGAAAGAGGCAACGGCTGGATTCCCGACGGCCTGCCGGCCGCGGTCTAACGCCCCCGCCTCCGCCACAACCCCCGCCGAATGAACAGGACAGAACAGGACAGGACAGGAACGGAGATAAGAACGATGATGACCCTCGCCCCCGTACGCGCCGACACTCTTCCGGAAAACACGAACTATCGTGACGACGGCTGCGATATCTCCAGTTCATGCCTCCAATGCCCGCTGCCGGTCTGCAAGTTCGACAACCCGGGCTGGATGCGTCGCGCCAGCAGGCACCGCAGGGACGAGTCGGTCGTTCAGGCGCTGCGGGATGAGGGGCTCGGGGTCGCAGAGCTGGCAGATCGGTTCCAGTTGAGCTCCAGAACCATCCACAGAATCCTGCAAAGCGACCGCAGCGGAGCGCTGGCCCGCGAACAGGTGATTCCCGACTCACCAACCGCAGGACTCCAGATGCGTCGCCACTTCCGGCTGCCGGACCCGTTTCCGCCGATCAGGATGCCAGATCGAGTCGAAATCGAGCACGAGTCCGCCCCTGGCTTCTCATCCGCAGTCGGATTCTAGCCGGCGCTTGGCGCCTCGGCGTCATCATCATCGCCGCCAACCCTGACCAGCTTGCCTGTTGCCTGGAAGACGACCCGCTCGGCAATGTTGGTGGCGCGATCTGCGATCCTCTCGACGTTGTGAGCGGCCCAGAGCAGATAGGTCCCGGGCTCGACGTTATCCGGGTTCTGCCGCATCAGGTCGATCAGCTCCAACTGGATGGAGTAGTAGAGGGAATCAACCTCCTCGTCGAACGGCCCCACGCTCATCGCGGTGGCTTCGGCCCGCTCGGGATCCCGGTCAAGGAAGGCCTCCAGGCTGTGCTTCAGCATCGCGACGGCGCGATCGCCCATGCGGGGTATGTCGACCAACTCTTTCAGTAGCGGCTTGCCGGAGAGAAGCAGATTGATCTTGGCAATTCCCTCGGCGTAGTCACCGATACGCTCCAACTCCCCCGCCAGATGGAGGATGGTGAGGATTCTACGCAGGTCGCGTGCCACAGGGGCCTCGCGACGCAACAGCGCCACACAGGACTCCTCTATATCGTGGCGCTTATCGTCAATCAGATCATCGTCGGCGATCACCTGCCTGGCGAGCTTATCGTCCCGGCCCTTGAGCGCAAGCAGCGACGTCAGGACCGCGCTTTCGACGAGCGCGCTCAGCAGAACGACCTGGGCCTCAAGTTGCCCCAGATCCCTGTCGAACTCTTCTCGTCCAAGCATCCGTGTCTCGCGTCCTTGCGCCTGGCTCCCCGGAAACCACCTGGCCGCCTAGCCGATGCGGCCGGTCACGTAGGCCTCAGTCCGGTGGTCTTTCGGCGTTCCGAAGATCTGTTCGGTGGGACCGTACTCGATCAGCTCGCCAACCCGGCTCTCGTCGGTCATGAGCACCGCAGCATAGTTTGCCACGCGCTGTGCCTGCTGCATATTGTGTGTGACGATGACGATTGTCACACGCTGGGCAAGCTCGCGTATCAGGACTTCGATTGCCTGAGTCGATATCGGGTCAAGCGACGCCGCAGGCTCATCCATCAGGATCACTTCCGGGTCGACCGCAAGCGCCCGCGCTATGCAGAGCCTCTGCTGCTGCCCGCCGGAGAGTTCAAGTGCGCTGTCATCCAGCCGATCATAGACCTCGTCCCAGAGCGCCGCTCGCCTCAGCGATTCCTCCACTAACTGATCCAGATCTCCGCCGATGCCGTTGATTCGCGGCCCGAACGCCACGTTGTCATAGACGCTCTTGGGAAATGGATTCGGCCTCTGGAATACCATTCCAATGCGAAATCTGATCTCCGTGGGGTCGACTTCCGGCGCGTAGAGGCGCTCTTCCTCGAAAAAGACTTCGCCTTCTATCGTGACGTTCTGAATGAGATCGTTCATCCGGTTGAAGCAGCGCAGCAGGGTGCTCTTGCCCGAGCCGGACGGCCCTATGATCGCGATCACCTCGTTGCGGGGCACCTGGAAACTCACGTCCATGATCGCCGGCTTTGAGCCGTACAGGACCGACAGGTGACGGGTCTCCAGGACCGGCTTTTCGTCAAACGTGATGATGTTCGCCGGGTCGGGCGAATCCCGGAAATTTGAGAGCGTCGTTTCTGTCATCTCTGTCATGAGGGTGTGTTCCATGCCTGTGGAAATGCGCTGTGCCTGTAGAAGACCGCCAAGGTTATCGTGGCACGGCCGCGTCCTGTTGCGCCATACCGGCACGTTAAATTTCTGTTGTCACCTTCTCCGGTAAAAGCGGAAACAAGTTCGACGGTGCTAATATCAAATCAGCCGAATCACCCAACTGCGGCCGCCTTTCGGCCACACCTCTCTCGCCATGTCCCCGGTACCAATTTCAGAACCATCCAATCCTCAGCGCGCGTCTTTGAAACCCAACGGGAAGCCCGAGAGGGCGCCGAAGCAGGCGATAGAAGGGCTGCCGTCGATCTTCGATCTCACGCGAAGCGAACTGGCGGAGGCGATCGCGGAGCTCGGCGAACCGGCATATCGGGGGAAGCAGATCTGGAAGGCCCTTTACGCCGAGGGCGTCACATCGTTCGATGAGATCACTACCCTGCCCCGACTGCTGCGCGACAGGCTCACCCAGCGTTACCGCCTGGACCCTCTGACGCCGGTGATGCAGCGTAAGTCGAACGACGGGCTGGTGGAAAAGACCCTGTTCCGGCTTGACGACGGCGAGCTGATCGAAACGGTGCTCATGCGATATGACTCCCGCGGTGGCAGCCGTGCCCGCCGCACTGCGTGCATATCGACGCAGGCCGGCTGCGCTCTCGGCTGCACCTTCTGCGCCACCGGCCAGCAGGGCTTTCGCAGGCAGCTAACCGTAGGCGAGATCGCGGCCCAGGTACTCCACGTCAACCGCAGGTTGGCCGCGCAGGCGAAGCCGGATGAAGATAAGGAGCGCGTCACTAATGTCGTGTTCATGGGAATGGGCGAGCCGTTCGCCAACTACGACAACACCATGGGCGCCGTGGGCATATTGAACGACAGCGATGGAGTGCGCCTGGGCGCCCGGCACATGACCATATCGACGGTGGGCCTTGTCCCGCAGATCCTCAAGCTCGCTGATGAGCCATACCAGATCAACCTGGCGATCTCGCTGCACGCCCCCAACGACAAGATCCGCTCTCAGACGATGCCGATCAACCGGCGCTACCCGATCGCGCGGCTGATGCGGGCCTGCCGGACGTACATATCGAAAACGAACCGCCGGATCTCCTTCGAGTACGTGCTGCTGGCAGGCGAGAACGACCGTCTGGAGCACGCCGAAGAACTCGCCGATCTGCTGAAGGGGATGCTCTGCCACGTCAACCTGATTCCGGTGAACGCGACCGACGCCGTGTACACGCGGCCGCCGGACGGGCGAATCGGCAAGTTCAGGGACATCCTCAAACGGTCCGGCATCGCCGTTACCGTCCGGTTCGAAAAGGGAACCGACATCGACGCCGGTTGCGGCCAGTTGCGAGCGCGGGCGCTGACCGGCGCGGGTTAGCTGCAAACCGACCTCGCGCTAATCGGCATGGTGCATGAGGGACACATGAGATGTCTCGGTAGAGAAAGTTGGGCCGATAACCTTGACCCGCCTGATCGGGGCGGGGCTACAATCGTAATCGGCGCTTTTATTGCACTGGTCCGCTAGCTCAATTGGCAGAGCAACTGACTCTTAATCAGTAGGTTCTCGGTTCAAGTCCGAGGCGGATCACCAATCTCATTCCGCTAGCTCGCGTATTTGCCGCTCACCTGCGGCGTCGCGTCTTCGAATCCCTGCTCTTGCCGCTCGTGCCGGGTCTCGCGAGCCCAGGTTCGTTTAAGGTCATCCTTGATCGTAATGCTCAGCCTGCCCAGACCCTCGCACTCCAGTTCGATTAAGTCACCGTCCTGGAACGGGTTGAGCCCGCCGTGGTTGGTGCCCGTGGCGACTATATCCCCGGCCTCCAGGGTGTGGATCGCGGTGATGTACTCGACGCAACGCGCAATGTTGTGCGCCATGTCGTCGCTGTTGAAGTTCTGCTTCAGGTCACCGTTGTTCCAGAGCTGTATTTGCAGCTTCTGGGGATCTGCAATCTCGTCAGCCGTCACCAGGTACGGGCCAATAGGCGCGAATGTGTCTCGCGATTTCATGGCGTGGAAGGCGTTGCCGGCATGCAGGCCGCGCGCCGAACCGTCTATGAAATTGGTGTAGCCGAATATGTAGTCCATGGCATCTGCCTCAGCCACGTTGGATGCCCTCTTCCCGATCACCACTGCCAGCTCAGCCTCGCCCTCGAATATCGTGGCCGGCACGTCCGGCAGGACCATCGTGTCGCCAGAGCTGATCACGGCAAATGGCGACTTCGAGAAGGCGTTGATCGGCGCCGGTTCCGATCGCGTGCCGTCTTCCATGTAGTTCACCGCCATGCAATCAATGTTCGATGGCTTCGGCAGCGGCGGCCGAATGCGTACCCCGGAAACCGGCACTCCGTCCGCGTTGGCCACCGTCTCATTCAGCTTTCCCTTGAACTCATCGAACCGCTCGATCAGCCCCCTGATCACGTCCTGTGGGCCAACGCGCGGTATCTCTTCTACGACGGAGGTGACGTCGACGACGTTGTCGCCTTTCAGCACGCCGAGTCGAAAGTCATCGAAGAAAAGCAATTTCATGTCCGGCTCCAAGCTGATGAATACGCGACATCGTCGGCGACGGGGACTTTATCGCGTTGCCAGGCCTCCCGCCATCGAGGGCCAATTCGCTTCGCTGAGCTATGCCACCGCTATGTAGTACGCGCGCCTACCGCCGGTGCGAAGATTGCGCCCCTTTCGAAGCGCCTGTTCCATTGACCACGCAATTCACCGTCCCTAAGATGCAGCGAGTTACGCGATCCTCGTAAAATGGTCACTCCCGGTTCGACATCGATTGGTTGGGCTGGAGAATCCCCTTTCTGGAGACGCCCCGGTGACTACGACTTCGAGTCGGCAGAACACGGAAGTTGCCCTGATGGCCCACCTGCTCCGCAGGGCCGGATTCGGCGCGACAAGGGACCAACTCGATGAATATATCGGGAAGGGCTACGAGGCCACAGTAGAGGAGTTGCTTCACCCGGAGTACGGCGATCCTGAAGAACAAGACTTCATGGACCGCTACTTCATCGCGTCCGTGGAGGCGCGCTCCGCCGGCCATGCCGACCCGCAGTGGTCGTGGAGAATGGCGACGACCGAAAAGCCGCTCGAGGAAAAGATCGCTCTCTTCTGGCACAGCCTGCTGGCCGTCGGCGGGATCAAGCTGGATCACGGTCTGGAGATGCTCACCGAGATCGACCTGTTCCGGCGCCTTGGCCTGGGCCGGTTCGAGACGCTCCTCCTGGCGATCTCCCGCAATCCCGGCATGATGTACTGGCTGGACAACCAGAACAGCCACAAAGACGCCCCCAACGAGAACTACGGCCGGGAACTCCTGGAACTGTTCTCGATGGGTATCGATGAGAACGGAGAGGGCGCATACAGCGAAGACGACGTGAAGGCAGCCGCCCGCGCGTTCACCGGATGGGCATCCAAAACCACTCCCCCGCCCTTCTTCCTCGGCCCGTTCAGGATGCAGTTCGCCTTTGATCCGGACGATCACGATGACGGTGAGAAGACTTTCCTTGGCGAGACGGGCAACTTCAACGGCGAAGACATCGTCGAGATCGTAAGCCGGCACCGGAGCACCGCCCGCTTCATTGCGCTGCGCCTCTATCTCAATTTCGTCTCGGACACGCCTGACGACGAGGAGATCGAGCGGCTCGCAGATGTTTTTCAAGAGAATGATGGTGAGATCCGCTCGGTGCTGCGGGCCATCTTCAACTCCGATCATTTCAAGTCGCCTGCGATCAGATTCCGGAAGATGAAGAGCCCTGCGGAACTTGTCTTCGGCACAGTCACCCTCACTGACCGGTTCACCATCCCGGAGATGGACATGTCCACTCTGGCCAACCAGACGCTGTTCATGGGCCAGCATCTGCTCAACCCGCCCAGCGTGGAAGGCTGGCACGAGGGCGAGGAGTGGGTCGACAGCGGCGCCCTGATCGAACGGATCAACTTCGCCTCGGGCGAAGTGACCCGAGGCGACGCCCGCGGTGTCCGGCGGATGATCGAGCGCGTCGCAGGGACCGGCGCGGAGCTGCAGCCGGAAGAGTTTGTCGACGCATGCCTTGACGCCATGGGCTCCATTGATCTATCTGACAGGACTAAATCCATCGTCATCTCGCACGCGGCCGCGAAGGACACGCCGTTCCGGCCGGGCTCCGCCGGCTCCGAAGACCGCACGCTGGAGATGTTTCAACTCATCGTTTCAACACCTGACTTCCAGTACTGCTAGTGCCTCGCATAGGTGGCCGCCGGGAGGGACGAATTGGCGACTAACGGTCAGAACGGGAATGGCAATAAAGCCAAAAAACTGGTCGTCGTCCAGCTATCGGGCGGGAACGACTATCTGAACACGATGGTCCCTTACCAGGATGGGCACTATTACGATTTCCGGCCGAACATGGGCCTTCGGGGCGATAGCGTCATCCCGATTGACGACCGGATTGGCTTCAACTCTCATATGGCGCCATTCAAGCGCATCTACGATGCCGGCTCCATGGCGGTCATCATGGGCATCGGCTATCCCGAGCCAAACCGCTCGCATTTCCGCTCGATGGACATCTGGCACACGGCGGAGCCGGCCGTCAGCTCCTCGGAGGGATGGCTCGGTAAAACGACTCAGGCGATCGACCCCGAAGGGAAAAACCCGGTAACCGCCGTCAATTTTGGCCGCGGGCTGCCGCGCGCCCTCGCGTACCCCGGCGTCTCAGTCGCATCAGTCGGCGCGCTCGACTCCTATGGCCTCTACACCGGCCTCGCGGGCGCGGGCAATAAAGACGCGCTGCTGGACACGGTCAGCCGCATCTATCAGCCGATGTCAGAGGAGGGCTTCCCATCGCAGCGAATCCTCCAGACCGGCCGCGGCGCTCTCGACGGCGCCGATCTGTTGCGCCAGGCGCCGGATAGCTACACGTCAGGGGTCGAGTACCCGGAAGAGAACCCGATCGCCCAGAGCCTCAAAGGCGTAGCGCAGGTGATGTCGGCCGATCTCGGCACCAGGCTCTTCTACACCGCCCACGGCAGCTTCGACACGCACACGAACGAGCTGGTGAACCACGCCAAACTGTGGGATGAGGTATCGCAGGCCGTCGAGTGTTTCTGGATGGACATGGAGGAGCAGGGACTGGCGGACGATACCGTCATGTGGGTATTCACGGAGTTCGGCCGCCGCGTCGCCGACAACGGCACCGGCACGGACCATGGCTCCGGAGGTGGGGCCTTCCTCATCGGGCCTTCGGTCAAGGGTGGACTTTACGGGGAGTACCCGGACCTCGACCCGTCGGCCCAGCTGGACGGCGACGTCCGCTACAACACCGACTTCCGTGACATGTACACGACGATTCTCGACGACTTCATGGACATAGACCCGGGCCAGATTCTGAACGAAAAGTTCGGGAAACTCGACCTCGTCCGAGCCTAGTGACTCGGTGCTCCACCAGGCGCTGCGACCTCCATTCTGGAAATTCCAATGCCCAACGCCCAATGAAAAATAAAAACTTCTCTTACAGCCACACGATAGGCATCGCCTCGTTCCTCGGGCGCGGCTTCATGAACCCGGTAGACGTGCGGTTTGACAGCACCGGCCTGATGTTCGTGCTGAGCCGCTCGAACGCCGGGAACAAGAACGTGCGGATCAGTGCTGTCACACTCGACTCCGAGTTCCAGTACGAATTCGCGAACTGGGGCACCGCGCCCGGCCAGACCACCCAGCCCACTGCCATGGCATTCGACAGTGAAGACAGGCTGTACGTTGCCGATGAGTCGATGCACAACGTGTCGGTTTTCGATCGCGAGGGAAAATTCCTCAACAGATGGGGCGAGTTCGGGGTAGGGCCCGGCCAGTTCAACCGGCCGTCCGGAATCGCCATCGACTCGAATGATGACGTCTGGGTAGTCGACCACTTGAACGACCGCGTGCAAAAGCTTTCGACCGACGGCGAGTACATCTCTTCATTCGGCTCGGCCGGGAGCGGCCCGGGCCAGTTCAGATTCGCGTGGGGTATGGCCATCGACTCAAATGACGAAATCTGGGTAGCCGACTGGCGCAACGATCGCGTTCAGCACTTCACGCACGGTGGCGAGTTCATCTCGTCACTGGGGTCCAGCGGGGACTCGGACGGCGAGTTCGACAGGCCTTCAGGCGTCCACGTCTCCAGCCATGGGGAGGTGTATGTCGCCGACTGGCGGAATGAGCGTGTGCAGGTCTTCGATAGCGACGGCGGGCATATTGAGACACTGATCGGGGACGCGACGCTTTCGAAGTGGTGCCAGGAGTTCGTCGACGTCAATCCCGAACAGGCCGGCTGGCGGGAAAAAGCCGGACTGTTCGAGGAAGAGAAGCGCTTCTGGAGGCCCTCGGCCATCGAGACCAGCCCCGACGGCCTCGTGCTGATCGCGGATAGCTGCCGCCACCGCATCCAGATCTACCAGCGGACGCCCCAGCCCGCGCTCGTCTAGGAGATTGCGCCGGCCGCGCCGTGCGCAGCCCGCATACAGGAACGGCCCTGAACATATCAAGCGCTCAGGGCCGTTATCGTTTCAGATATGTGTTGCCTTGTCCGGGGGCTTAGTTCAGGTCCATCACCGTGTCGAGTTGCACCGGCAGCGTTCGCTTCAGGTTGATCACAGCGCCGGAAGGCGGCTTGATCTCGAGTGTGAACTTGTCATTAGCTCCAAGGATATCAGTGAGAGAACTGATCCCAGCCGACAGTACCTTCAGTGAGTCGTTCGTTGTGACGGACGTAACGGTATGATCACGGGTCAGCAGCCAGGCGGTGATCTCAGCGATCTCATCGCCTTCGAGCAAGAAGTCACCGTCATCGTCGCCCAGGAAATTCACCGTCCAGGGAAGGTCATTCACAGCCACACCGGCGTCGTTGTATGAGATGACCGTCGCCTGCTCGTTGCCCGAAGCGATGTCGGGGTCGTCACCGCTGCCATCGGCTGTATAGCCAGGCGTCAGGTCGATTGGCTCCCCGCTCACGGCGTTCGACACGATGAATGAAATCTTGAACACGGTCGAAGTTGCGCCGTCGATTTTCCCTGCGAAGGCGATAACACTGCCTCTCGGCTCGAGCGTGCTCCGAGCCTCCAGGATGCCGGAGAAGACCGTTTCCTTGCTGCGCTCGGACGAGAAGATCCCCGTCGAGAGGACCGTGAACGCGAATACGGATGCCACGACAACGAACGCGATCAGGATTATCGCCGTCTCTAATCCGGTGATGCCTCGCTGGTCTGAAATCAGTGGCTTCTGGCCTGCCATGTAGCTTTTCCCCGCATCTGGCGTTCACGCGTGTGCAGCGCGTTTGTTGCATGGAGACTACCGATGAGCGGTCTCCACGACCAGTCCACATTCCAAATTACAGGGGTGATTCCGGGGAGTCCGTAGAGAGACCCACAACTCCGCATGCGGGTCTATACCCATTGAAGAGCGGGCCAATACTGCCAACGAATAGCCGTTGCTTTATGATCCCGCCATCGTTGAAGAGTCGAATTTGGAAGGGCCGGAA
>JADFHP010000155.1 GCA_022567135.1 Chloroflexota bacterium | reverse complement strand
TGCTCCATCGCTATTAGAAAATCCTCGTCAAGGCGGTCCATCTCGTTATCGCCGAACTGGCTGTGGAGCCGCTCCTGCTCAACGAAGCGGGCCCGTTGCTCGACGGGGTCGTTCAGCTCGGTGAAGGCGTTGCCAAACTCGCGGCCCATGGCGAATGGCTCGAAGCGCTCGACGATGCCCGGGGCGTCCGGCTTGCTCTTTGCCAGCGGGGACATCTCGATCGGGTAGTCGACGAGGAATGAGGGCTGGATGAGGTGCGGCTCGACTTCGGCCGATATCACCTTGTCGAGCAGCCGTCCCCAGGTTAGTCCCGGCTCTACATGAATGCCGCGGCCTGCCATCGCGCCGGCAAGCGACTCGATATCGCTATGCTCGACGAAGTCTATACCTGTCCGCTTGATGATCTCTTCCCGCAGGTCCAATCGCGGCCACGGCGGCGTCAGGTCGATCTCCACGCCCGCGCCGTCGCTTTCGTCTTCCGGGGCAGGGATCACCATGGAGCCGGTCACCTCAAGCGCGGCCGTGGAGATCATCTGCTCGACCATCTCCATCACGTCGTTGTAGTCGGCATACGCCTCGTAGCTCTCCAGCGTTGTGAACTCCGGATTATGGTCGGCGTCGATGCCTTCATTCCGAAATATGCGGCCAATTTCAAAGACCCGCTCGATGCCGCCGACTACCAGCCGCTTCAGGTGGAGCTCCGTGGCGATTCGGAGGTAGAGATCGCGATTGAGTGCGTTGTGGTGGGTCATGAACGGCTGCGCAGATGCGCCCGCCGCGACGCCAACCATTACCGGCGTTTCCACTTCTATGAATCCCCGCTTCTCCATGAAGCGGCGAATGCTGGAGACGATGGCGGAGCGCATCCGGACCAGTTCCATCGAGCGCTCACTGGTAATCAAGTCCAGGTAGCGTTGGCGGTAGCGCTTCTCCTTATCCTGCAGACCGGCCCACTTATCAGGCAGTCCTCGAATCGCCTTTGTGAGCATCACGACCGTGCGCGCTTCGATGCTTGGCTCGCCGCGCCGCGTCCTGAACACGGGGCCCTTTACGCCGATGATGTCGCCGATGTCGAGATCGTCGAGCAGCGCGAAGTCGTCTCCGAGCACGTCCTTGCGGGCGTGAATCTGGATCTTTCCTGCGGCGTCCTGCAGATCGAGAAACGCTGCCTTTCCCATGCCCCTGAGAGCCATGACGCGCCCGGCGACGGTCACAGACCGGGTCCGGGCGCCTTCGCCCGATTTCGCCTCGTTCTTCTCCAGCCGCGCGACCGCCTCGGCAGATGACACAGACGGCTTGAACCGGGCGGGATAGGGGTCGATTCCACGGGCGCGCAGCCGGTCGACCTTCTCGATCCGCTGCTCGATGAGCCGTGCCTCGGCCGCGCCGGTCTGCTCTTCGGGTTGAGTTCGCATGATCCTGAGTTGTCGGAGGAAATCCGGGGGATTTCTGGGTCGCCACCCCGGCGCTCTGGAGGCCGGGTTTTCGATCAACGACTCATTCTATCCCGCATAGATGCACGCGCAGAGGGCAAGCCGGGGAGGCCGATTCCGTGCAAAAACGCCCGAAAAGCGCGTCGCCCGTAAATGGCAACATCCGGCGCCGTTCCTGAATAATCGAGCAGCGCCGGTAGTCGAGATCGAAATCGTCTCGCGCTCGGCCGAGGGCGCATCGGACGGATATTCGCTTACAGGCCCAACAATGGCACCGCATCGAAACCGGCCCACGCCGCGTCGCTCGGGAAAAGTCAGACCAACGACCGGCAAGGTTCGTGGAGCACTGATCTCGATGCTGGGGCCCGGCGGCGCCGAGGGCAAGCGGGTGCTTGACCTCTACGCCGGCAGCGGCGGTCTCGGACTCGAGGCGATGAGGCATGGAGCGGTATTCGCCGAGTTCGTCGATAGCGATAGGAGACGCTGCGCTGAGATAAGGGCGGAAGCCGAGCGGCTTGGCTACGGCGACCGTTGCCGGGTCCACCAGGCGCAGGTCGAGCGGGTTTATGCGCGGCTGGAGGGCGGATACGACATCGTGTTCATCGATCCCCCGTATGCGGATGACCCGTTCGAGGATGTGCTGGGACGGCTCGGTGAAATGGGATCAGTCGTCAACGGTGGAGCAACGGTATTTGCAGAGCATGGCCGGCGCCGGGAGCTTGAGGAGCGCTACGGAAGACTCGTCAGGCGCAGCGTGCGGAACTACGGGGATACGACGGTGACGGTATTTGACGCGATGGCGAACGACCAGGGCCAGGAATAGATAAGGGCGCAAGAGAGCAGCATTGGCGCGGGGACACAGAGCAATATTTCCGGGGACGTTCGACCCGGTGACCAACGGTCACGTGGATGTGGCGCGCCGTGCGGCGCACCTTTTCGACGAGGTGGTGGTGGCCGTGTACGACGCGCCGCCGAAGAACGTGATGTTCACCACCAAAGAGCGGGTTGAGCTTTTCAAAATCGCGCTCGGTGGCGAGTCGGCGATCGAAGTGCGCCCGTACACGGGTCTCACGGTCAACCTCGCCCACGAGCTTGATGCACCAGTCCTGGTGCGAGGGCTGCGGATCGGCCTCGATTTTGAGCATGAGCGAGAGATGGCGCTCGTCTGGCACGAGTTGGCCCCGGATGTCGAGGTGATCATGCTGATCGCCTCACTGGAGCACCAGTACGTCAGCTCCACACGAGTAAAGGAAATCGCGAGCCTGGGTGCGGACGTCTCGAGTTTCGTCCCGGCTCACGTTGAACGTGCTCTTCTTCAGCGCATAGGCCGGACGGACGCCTGATGCGCGAATTGGGGGATGCAGGTTTGAAGGCGGATATAGCGGTTATTAGACCCTGAGCGAGGGGGAACCATGAGTATTGTTGAACTTATCAATCAGCTCGAAAAGGAAGTGACCAGTGGCAGCAAGGTGCCGGGCACGTCCCGTCGACTTGTTAGCCTTGAAGCGGCCACGCAGCTGATCGAGGATATTCGGCTCAGCCTGCCCGAAGAGTTGAGCGACGCGCAGAGCGTGATGCGCCAGAAGGAAAGCATCATCAAGCAGGCCGAGCTCGAGGCGCGCCGCATCCGGGCGTACGCCGACGAAGAGGCCACGACTATCCGCGAGACGACGGAAGAGAAGTCGAACGCGGCCACGTCCGCCGCCCAGCAGCGAGCCACCCAGATGGTGGAGGAGACGGCGGTCTTCAAAGCCGCCGAGCGGCGTGCGGAGGAGATCATCGCCGCAGCCGAAGACAAGTCCCGCGCCATAATCGAGACGGCCGAGGAAGAGGCCGGCAGCAGGATCTCCACCGCGGACGCCAAGATCGCCGACGAGCAGGCCGCTTCGGACGCCGACGCAATCGGCCGGCGCCAGGGAGCCGATGACTACGCCCGGGAGGTGCTGTTCAACCTCGAGCAGGGTGTAGCCGACATCCTTGGACAGGTGCGCAAGGGCATCGACGTCCTCGACCCCGACGCGGTTATCGCTCGCTAGCAGCCTTCAGACCGCATCCAAACGGCCGGGCAATCGCGGCCCCGGCCAGTGACGCCAGCCGGTCGTCAAGACCGGTCGCGCAAAAAACATCGGCAGCGTCCCGATCACATCGGGACGCTGCTCTGCGTTAACCGCTCCGGCTGCTCGGATTTTCCCGAACGATCACGAGCGAGCTTCGATCACACGCCTGTACGTGTCATCATGGACCACCGCTTCCAGCAGGCGTTCCTGTTCGTCGCTCCATCCCCAGTCGGCGATCTTCTTCAGCCTGTATGCAAGGTCGTACACGGCAAGCCGAATAGCGGCGTCCTCGTCACTTAGACCAATGGTGCTGTCGGCCACGATTCCGCTCAGCAGCGAGTAGTCGAGGACGTCCTGGTTGTCCCGGTATCTGGGCTCCCACTCTTCCGGCACGAACAGCCAGGGAAACCGCCAGAACCGGAGCAGCGTGTCCAGCTCCGCGTCTGCGGGGGCCCATGCTGCGCGGCCGAAGTCGATGAGGCCGACCAGTTCGCCTGCCTCGCTGGCGAGCATGTTGCCGAGCCAGAGATCGCCGTGAACCAGAACCTGTGGGCTTTCGCCCTTTTTTATCTCCAGCGCTTCCCTCTTCAGCAATACATCGTCGGCGTATTTCGCGTACTCGGGCGGCATGAATGGCAGCGCCCCGGCGAGCTGCTCGCGAGCGGATTCGATCGTGAAAAGCGCCTCCGACGCGCTTTTCACCATCCCATCGCCCTCTGCATCGCCACTGGCCACAGGCACGATCTTGCGCCACTCCGCCAGTGCCTCCCGCAGGCGTTGCATGAAGCGGCGACGGGCTTCCGGCGGGTAGTCCAGCCACGTCAGATACGCAGGAGCGCCGGCGATTCGGCTGATCTCGATCCACTCGTGGCCCTCGATCGTCCCGGCGCCGAGCATTTCCGGCGTCGCGACACCGGCAAGGTCAAGCCCGTCGGCCACCGAATCGGCAGAGAAGCTCCCCCGCCTGTGCTCGATCGGGTCGATTTTCAATACTGCGTCGCGACCCAGAAATACCCATGAGCCGTAGCCATAGCCCGGTTCGAAATCGCTGCCGAGACGCCGCGAAACGAATGCGACAACCGAATCGGGCGGCGCGCCCTCGTTTTCGGCGAAGGGCTGTCTCGGAGCGGGCATCTTCGGGCCGGGTCAGACAGCCGGCTTGACCGCCCGCAGCGATATCGAGTGGACGTTGCCGGCCCACTTCGTGCCGTCGCCCACGTCGAGCGCAACATCCTCTTCGACCTGCACGGGCGAGAAGCCGGCATCTTCGATGCGTTTCAGGTAGGTGTCGCGATCCTCGGCTCCTGCCACACACTGCACCCACTGCTCGGGGTCGTTCACGATCTCGGCGGGAAGGCCGCCCACGGTGACCATGTCCGAGATGAACATGCGGCCACCGGGCCTGAGCACCCGGAACGCCTCGTCGAAGACCAGTGACTTATCGGGCACGAGCGCGAGCACGCAGTTCGAGATGACGACGTCGGCCTCGCCGTCCCGCATCGGAATCGCCTCGATCGGGCTCAGCCGGAATTCGACGTTGTCGGCGCCGACTTTCTTCGCGTTCTCACGCGCCAGCTCGATCATCTTGATAGTCATGTCGATGCCGACGACGCGGCCTTCTTCGCCGACCATTTTTGCGGCCAGGAAGCAGTCGATGCCGCCGCCCGAGCCGAGATCGACGACCGTCTCGCCCGGCTTCAGGTCGCCGATGGCGACGGGATTGCCGCAGCCGGCGGATGCGGCCGCGGCCTCAGCGGGAATCGCGGCGATCTGCTCGGCGTCATAAAGCCCACTCTCGTTGGCGCCACAGCACGTCGCTCCGGCGTCGGCGGGGCCGCAACATCCGGCCTCGGCGCCGCGCTCTGCGACGGAGTTGTAGTGGTCCTGCACCGCTTCCCGAATCTGGGAACTTTCGGACATCGCCCCGCGGCTCTGCACCGCACCAGATGCGATCACTTTGTTTCCACTGGGGTTGGCAGAACTGTCTCGGACGTTTGTCATTGGATAAATTCCTCTGGTGGCGGTGGGCCGGCTGAGCTTTCAGTAAATGATGCCACGGGAGCGGCATCCACGGTACGGGCGAGCGCCGGCAGGAGCCTCCCCCATACCCTCGCCGCAGCGGCAAGCGCGTCCCTGCCCCTTGGCGTCAACTCACATACGTTGCGTGTCCTGCCCCCGACCGACTCGGGCTCGCAGGCGACGTAGCCGCCCGCGACCAGTTCTTTTAGAGTCGGATAGATCATGGCGTCTGTCGGGTCGCAACAGCCGTCGCAACATTCGGCAATTGCCTTCTTCAGCTCATAGCCGTGCTTCGGGCCTTCGTTCAGGGAAGACAGCAGGAAGAAGCGTGCCAGAGCGCGTGTGCTGAGACCGTCCCAGTACTCGTCGTCGGTCAGGTCCTTGATATTCGTTGCTTGCGTCATGCCTAGTGTGCCTATATATATAGTGCGGCTAGGTATTATCGGTTCCTGCCTCCCGCGATGTCAATTCAGCCTGAGGCGCTCGGTTATGTTCCTGCCATGCTCGTCCGTT
>JADFHP010000034.1 GCA_022567135.1 Chloroflexota bacterium | reverse complement strand
GAGATACCGGAGTAAATTATGACAACCGATGCGCGATTCGATGATCCTACTTCTACCCTGAATCCTGTTGACGTCCTTGGAGCTGACGACGCCCCGGAGACCTGGGAAATATTGACGCACGCCGAAGGACCGTCGGGAACCTTGCCGTTTACGGCCGAGTTCCTGGTGGACGATCCCAGCGGCAACCACTTCGCTATGAGTCAGAACGCAGGCATGGGCTGGACACCCTCGGAGCTGCTGAGGAAACAGTTCTTGATTCTATCAACGTCAGGTGGGATGAGGGAACCGGACGGGACACCAATCGCCCTTGGTCTGCACACCGGACATTTCGAGCTGTCGATCCAGGTCGAAGCTGCTGCCAGAGAGTTGCGCGGGCTGAAAGCAATCCCTTTCTCCCTGTACTGCTCGGACCCGTGCGACGGTCGGTCGATGGGAACCACGGGGATGCTGGACTCATTGCCCTATCGAAACGATGCTGCAACGGTATTCCGGCGTCTGGCCAGATCGCTGCCGACGGCGCGAGGCGTGATGGGCATCGCCTCGTGCGACAAGGGACTGCCGGCCATGATGATGGCCCTGGCGGGTCTGCGGGGTAAGCCTGTCGTGGTAGTCCCGGGAGGAGTTACGCGCGCGCCAAAAAACGGTGAAGACGCCGGAATGATCCAGTCGATAGGCGCCCGGTTCTCGCAGGGCGAGGTTACACTGGAATACGCCCAGGAGGTGGGATGCCATGTGTGTGCGTCCCCCGGTGGAGGCTGCCAGTTCCTTGGTACGGCGGGCACGTCGCAGGTCGTCGCCGAGGCTTTGGGCCTGGCTATTACGCACGGGGCGCTTGCGCCTTCGGGGACTCCGGCGTGGTTGGATATTGCTCGCCGCTCTGCCCGAGCGTTGATCATGGCCGAGGACAGGGGCCTCAAGTCAGAGGATATTCTGACCGATGCGGCATTCAAGAACGCGATGGTTGTACATGCCGCATGCGGTGGTTCAACGAACTTGCTTATACATATGCCCGGAATTGCCCACGCGGCCGGTCGCGAGCGAATGACCGTAAGCGACTGGAACGAGATCAACAAGCAGACGCCTCGCATCGTCGATGTGCTACCCAACGGGCCGGTTGGGTACCCAACCTCCGAGCTATACGCTGCCGGGGCGGTTCCGGAAGTAATGCTGCACCTTCGCCGCATGGGACTGTTGGATACTTCGGTCATGACGGCGACAGGCCAAACACTTGGCGAAAACCTGGACTGGTGGGCCGACTCGCGGCGACGACACGATGTAAGACAGTACCTCAAAGACGTGAACGGCACCGACCCCGACGACGTGATAATGTCACCTGATCGAGCGAGAGCGAAAGGTCTGACCAGCACGGTCACATTCCCTTCAGGTAACCTTGCGCCGGAAGGGTCGATAATCAAGAGTACGGCGATAGACCCCTCCGTGGTAGATGACGACGGGGTATATCGCAAGATCGGCCCTGCTCGCGTGTTCCACTCGGAGCGGGAAGCTGTACGCGCCATCAAGAGCCGCGACGAAAATGAGAAGATAAAGGCCGGTGACGTTCTGTTGCTCACTTGCGGCGGCCCCATGGGCACCGGGATGGAAGAGGTGTACCAGATAACCGCTGCTCTGAAACATCTTTCATACGGAAAGGAAGTAGCCCTGATCACCGACGCCCGATTCTCAGGAGTATCCACCGGAGCATGTATCGGCCATGTAGGCCCCGAAGCCGCCGTCGGCGGCCCCATCGCGGCGGTGCGCGACGGCGACGAGATAGTCGTCGACCTGGTCAATTTCGAGTTGAACATAAGCATTTCAGACGACGAGCTTGCGTCCCGCCTGGCTGACTGGACGCCTCGCGAGCCGCCCTACAAGACAGGCGTCCTCGCCAAGTACATCAAGCTGGTCCAGCCAGCTGCAAAGGGCGCTGTGACGGGGTAACCACCCCGGTAGCTGCGGCGGCTTGCCCCGCCCTCCCGCGCTATCTTTGGTAGCGGCGGCGGCTTGCCCCGCCCTCTGCAATACCACCGCGGTGATGTAAGAGGCACCTCGTAATTCCGCCTGGCGTTGCATGCGTGCGTGAAATCTGCTCTACTGCGCCCGTTACTTCGCGAGCTATGTCCCACGCACCCAGAGAGCCAGGCGCACACAGGTAGTCAATGCAGTTTGAGATAGAGGGCAACCCGGACTTCGGGCAGCTGACAGTCGATCTGGTACCCGGCGAGTCGTTCCTGGCTGAGGCCGGGTCGATGGCGTTCATGAGCGCCGGCACGGAGCTTAAGAGCAAGCTCATCGGCGGCTTTATGAAGGCGCTTGTCCGGAAGTTCGTTGGCGGCGAGTCGCTCTTCGTCGGCGAGTACAGCCATCCGACCGGCGGCAGCGTTACGTTCTCGCCGGACCGGCCGGGGATGGTGTTGCACCGGAAGATCTCGGGCGGCGAAACATTCGTCCTCACCGCCGGCTCGTTTCTCGCCGCTACACCGGGCATCAAGCTCACCACCAAATTCGTGAGCCTGAAGGCGATCTTCTCCGGCGAAGGCGCCTTCACGATCGTGGTTTCCGGCGAGGGCGATCTCTTCTTCAACTCCTACGGGGCCATTATCGAGAAGCAGGTTGACGGCGCGCTGACGGTCGATACCGGCCATGCCGTGGCCTGGGAGTCGGGGTTGAAGTACAACGTGACGACGATTGGCGGCATCAAGTCGACCCTGCTCTCGGGCGAGGGCATCGTGCTCAATTTCACGGGGACCGGCACCGTTTTTCTTCAGACCCGGACACTTAGCGGCGTTGCCAGGTGGCTCGGCGGCCAGTACCGCTAGCCGCAAAAACTGCTACAGGAAGGATTTATGGACGTTCAGGTACAGGACAGGGGCGCATTCTCCTGGGCGCAGATCGGCCTTTCAGGCGACGAACAGTTCGTCTCCGAGGCGGGCGCGATGTTCCGGTCGACCACGAACATCGATATCGAAGTGACGACACGCGGCAAGCGCGGCGGAATGCTCGGCGGGATTATGGGCGGCATCGGCCGCAGCCTGGCCGGCGAGAGTTTTTTCCTCTCCACCTATCGCAGTACCGACGGCAGGCACGGCGAGGTGGGAATAGCCTCGGCGCACCACGGGCAGGTCCGGAAGATCGACTGCGACGGCAGCGTGCGCTGGCTCTGCACCGGTGGCTCGTATCTCGGGTCGTCGAAGAGCCTTGAACTCGACACCGCCTTCCAGGGAATCGGCGGGATGCTCTCCGGCGAGTCGCTCTCGTTCCTGGGCGTCACCGGAGAGGGGCCGCTGGTGGTTGCGGCGTTCGGCAAGCTGACCGAGATCGAGCTTGACGGCGAACTCACCGTCGATACGGGCCACGTCGTCGCTTTCGAGGAGAGCCTGAGGTACTCGATCGGCAAGGCGGCGAAGAGTTTTATTAAATCTTTCCTGGTGGGCGAGGGGCTCGTGCTCAAATTTATCGGCCAGGGTCGTGTCCTGGTGCAGAGCCACAACCCGGACGAGTTCGGCAGGCGGCTCGGCCCGCTGCTGCCGCCGCGGATAGAGTGACGCTCATGGAATATACGATCGAAGCGCGACCTACCTACACCTATCTCGAACTCACACTCAACCCGGGCGAAAGCGTGGTGGCCGAGGCCGGCTCGATGGCATGGATGAGCCCCGGCCTGAGCATCCATACCAGCACCCGGGGCGGCATCATGGCCGGGCTGACCCGGACGGCGCTCACCGGCGAGGGGTTCTTCCAGAACACGTACGAGGCGAGAAACGAGTCTGGCTTCCTGGGGCTGACGCCGGCCCAGCCGGGTGACATCGTGGCCTACCAGATGACCGGGCGTGAGCTGTTGCTGGAGAAGGGCGCATACCTCGCATCCCATCCAGACGTGAAACTGAGCAGCAACTTCCAGGGCCTGAAGGGCCTGTTCAACGAGGGCATGTTCGTGCTGCGGGCGACGGGTAACGGGCTTCTGTTCTTCAACGCTTACGGTGACATAGAAAAGATAGAGCTCGACGGCGAGTACATAGTCGACAATGGCCTGGCAGTGGCGTGGGACGCCAACCTGAGCTACAGGATTACCCGGGCGCGGAGCCTGGGGTCGTTCATGTTCTCCGACCGTCTGCTGATGCGGTTTTCCGGCCGCGGCAACCTCTGGGTCCAGTCGCGCAGGCCGCAGGGGCTGGCGGCGTGGGCGCACCCCTTCCGCCCCGTCCAGCGCCGACAACGCCGCTAACCAGATTCTCTGGACTACATCGGGATTGGGGCGTTGTTGGCCGCGTCCTGGGTGGCTGCCCGCGGGGGTTCGGGTTTTCGTAGGGGCGACGGCTTGCCTCGCTTGTTCCACGTTGCAGGACGGGCCGGCGTGGGAGGGGCGAGCCCCTCTGCTACCGGGAAACTGGGCGAAGCTTGCGTCGCTTGTTCCACGTTGCAGGACGAGCCGGCGTGGGAGGGGCAAGCCCCTCAGCTACCGGGAAACTGGGCGGGGTTGGCCAGGCGGAGCGCAAAGATGGCGTTCTCGGTTCGCAAGTAAAGAGGGGCGATGCGCGCATGATCTGGGTGGATGACCTCGCTAATCCCGAGGGACCGGTGCTGCTGGCTGACGGGAGCTGGGCGCTGGTGGAGATGCATGCTGAGCGGGGGTGGTTGCTTCATCTGAGCGCCGATGGCCGCGAGCGGAAGGTTATTGCGAAGACTGGCCGGCCGAACGGGTTGTGCATCGACACCGAGGGGACGTTCTGGGTCGCTGAGTCGGTTAATCCGCCGTCTTTACTAAGGGTTCGGTGGGACGGCGAGAGCGAGGCAGAATCCGAGTCTGCCGCCACTGTCGAAGTCGTTCTTACCGGGGACTCAGACGGGGCGTTTCTGTTTCCTAACGATCTGGCTTTTGGGCCGGATGGAGCTCTTTATATGACCGACTCGGGGGTGGCTCAGGGTGCGTGGCGCGGCATGTCGCACGAGGAGCAGGTTCGGCAGGGAGCGGATGGCCGGCTGTATCGGGTCGACCTCGACGATATGTCGATTGAGAAGCTGGATTCTGGGTTGGCGTTTGCCAATGGAATCGCCTTTGGACCGGATGATGCGATTTATGTTTCGACGACGCTGGACGGGAAGGTATTTCGATACGAATGGAACGGTGGCGAGGTGGGGCCTCGGGAGTTGTTTGGGGACCTTCTGGATCCGGGGAAGTCGCACATCGAAGGGCTGAGGGGCGGAGACGGGATGGCGTTTGGCGAGGACGGGAATCTCTACTGCACGGTTGTCGGGCAGGGCGATGTGACCGTTCTTGGCCGCGGGGGCGAGGTTGCCGACCGCATCCAGCTGGCCGGGCCTGCGCCGACGAATGTCGCTTTCGGACCCGATGGCGAGAAGAAGATCTACGTTACGGAGCAGGGCGTCGGGCATTTCGAGGTGCATGAGGCGCCGACAGCAGGCGCGCCGCTTTATTACGGGTAGCGAAGGTCCGGGGCTGTTGCGGCCGGGTCGGACGCGAGCTGCTTTATGAGAGTTTCGTGACAGTGGCCGCGCGGGCGCCTGTCAGCGCAGCGGTTCGGTATGATCTCCCGATGGTTGGCAAGCAGAACCGAGAGCATAGGCGTGCCGCCCGCCGAAGAAAACGCCGTCGCAGGGAGGAGCGCCGCACGGGGCCGGCGCCTTTCAATATGACCCGATTTTTTGATCGCGCTATCTTCCTGTGGACGCCGATCGTCGTTGGAATCATCACGATTATCGTGGCGATTATCTTCATATCCCGGTAGGTCCTGCCTCCCCTGGCCGATAGTCGGTGAGGGCCTGTATAACGGGGCCGCACGGCTCACGCGAGCGCGATGAGCACCACGCCGCTGACGACCATTCCCGCTGCGACCATCTTCTGCGCCACCAGCCTCGCCGTCAGTGTCTCGTCCAGCAAGAGCGGCAACTTCCAGGCCAGCAGCATGCTTGCGAAGAAGACGATCATCGGCGTCGTACCGACGATCGCGTTGCTGAGCGATAGCGGCCCTGTGGCGATCGCGAATGTGATCAGCGCCAGCGCGACCGTTGCCGTGCCGGCGTCGAAAGCCAGCACAAGCGAGGCCTTTCGACTCCGGGCGAAGGTTGCCAGCTCGCCGGTGATGTCCCATCGCAGGTTCATTGGGATCAGCACGATTGCCATTCCAGCGCTGCGCAGGCCCAGCGCGTGCCAGAAAGAGAGATCGTCCGTGACGGTCTTGATCAGTGTCTGGCCGATTGCGATGACCGTAACTCCGACGACCAGATAGCCCACCGTGCTGGTCAGCTTAATTCGGCCGCCGTCCTCCCAGAGTCTCAACGCCGCCAGCATCGCCCCGCCGATTGCCAGCGCGACTGCGACCGACTGCAATATCGATAGCCTCTCGCCAAGGACGACTACGGCGAGCACGACCACGAGCAGCGGATGCGACTGCGATATCGGCGTGATTCGCGATACCTCTTCGCGGCTCAGCGACCATAGGATCAGGGGCGAGCCGACGCCCCAGAGGAGTCCTGCGCCGAGGCCGCGCGCGAAGGTCTCAGCCGACATGGATGGGAACGGGTTGATGGCCGCGATTATCGCCACGGTGAGCAGTGTCTGGAAGCCGATGAACAGCAGGAACGAGCGGACCCGCAGCCCCAGTCCCGTCATGATTATCTTGTCGGTGATGTTCAGCACGGCGAACAGCACCGCGCTGAGAATAGCGGCAACCGTCCAGTCTATAGAGCCGTTCCTTTCATACAGGCAGGCACGCCTGCACCTTCTCCCGGATTCTCTGGTCTGGCTGTTTAGTGGTCGCTGTGATCGTCTTTGCGGCCGCGGTGCGGCGCCATGGCGGGCCGCCTTTCTCCCGCCAGCGGCGCTGCCGCGCCAGCATCATGTGTGTTGTAATCCGCGAGCGGTCGGTGTCGGTCAGGTGGGGCTCGATCTTTTGCTCGAACTGCTCCATCGTGTCCGATATCGCGCCGCTATTGTCGACCTCGATATTACGGCCCAGCAGCGACCACGCGACCAGCTCTGCGAACCGGGTCTTCACCTTGTCGATGTCGCCTTCTTTGATGATTCCATTCTCGTGCGGATCGTCTTTCATGCGCTGCCGTATCACGTCCGTATCAGCCGTCACGTGCACGATCACGGTGTCGTTGGTGAAGTGGAGAATCGTCCGCTCGACCTGGTGCGCTACCGCCTCGCGGTCGTGCGGCTGGTCTTTGGCGCCGTAACCGAAGTACATCGGCCCGTATACGGCGTCGTCGATGTGGCCGCCGACCACCATTCCGTCGGGGTTGTTAAACGTGTTTGCCTGCACGTGGTAGTAGAGGCTGTGGCGCTGGTGCATCTCCATGAACTTGGGCGTCGCCTGCAGCAGCCATGCCTGCTCCTCGGGCGTCGTATCGTCGGGATGGCCGGACGTATGGGGAATCTTCCAGTGTTCGTGGATCAGCGAAAACCTGGCGCCCATCTTCTCGAACATCCAGTCGTCTATCGCGTGCGCCAGCGTCGTTGTCCCTGCGTACTCGCACCCTGCCAACAACAGTCGCATCGTTGTGCCTCCCCTGCCATGCGCCATCTGATGCGTGGCATTGTAGTGCCGGCGGGCAGGGTGTCCCCTGCACACACATGGGGGATGGAACGTTTGCGGCCCTTTCGAACGCGATGCGCCCCCGGTGGGTTCCGGGAATTCGTAGGGTCGGCGCCGGCGGACACTTTCTCGGGGAATGGGGCGTCAATGGCCGTATCGCAGGCGCGATGTCTCCGGAGGCTGCGATCCCTTAACTGCGCTCGGAAAGACAATTGAGGGTGGGCCTCATGTCAGGGCGCGGGGCCTGGTTCGCTCAGTCGCCGGCGGGGTTGGGGGCCAGTATGAACGATGGCGTGGGGGTCGCCACGGCTTCGGTGTCTATCGACGCCACAGGCACCCTCGCTGGTGATCGCAATGGGACGGCATGCCCCATTGCGCCCGGCGTCAGTTCGGTGGCCGAGTCGGGGCCGCCGGCGGGCAGGACCAGCGTGAATGTGCTGCCTGTTCCCACCTCGCTGCGGGCGGTAAGTGATCCGCCGTGTTGTTCGGCGAGGAACCGGGCGATGCTCAGGCCAAGCCCGCTGCCGGCAACCGGCGAGTTGTCCGGAACTTTGCTCCGGAAGAACGGCGAGAAGATCATCTCCAGGTCGTCCTCCGGAATGCCCATTCCCGTGTCAGATACCTGGATGGTGTGCGAGTCGCCTTGAGCAGTGATGCTGACGGCAATCCGTCCGCCCTCCGGCGTGTATTTGGAGGCATTGGTGATGAGGTTGAGCAGAATTCGCTCTACTCTTCGGGAGTCAGATCTGGTCTGGGGCATCTCTTTCTGCACCGTGAACGTGAGTTTCTGGTTTCGTGATTCGATAGCCGGGACCAGCGCCAGGACATCTCGGACCACGTCTTCGAGGTTCGCGTCTTCAAGCTGCAACTCGAGTTTGGCGCTCTGCATCGTGGCGTAGTCGAGGGCCTCTTGCGTCAGGCGCTCCAGCCGCTCGATGCCGCTCTTCAGCGTTTTGATCATACGGGCGTGGGGCGGCCCGTCGGGCTTCGTTTCGAGGGTCGCTTCCAGCAACTCGGTGGAGATCTTGATCGCGGTTATCGGAGATTTCAGCTCGTGCGAAACGGTGTGAAGCAGGCTGGTCCTGACCGAGTCGAGCCTTTCCATCTCCGCTCGCCGCTCGACCTCGGTGGCATAGAGGCGTGCATTTTCGATTGCGACGGCGCTGTGGTCGGCGACGGCCATGAGGAAGTCGATGTCAGACGGATCGTAGTTGCCGTCGACGATCTTGGGGCCGATTGCAAGAATGCCCGTAAGCGTGTCCTTCGCGATCATGGGCACAAGCAGGACTGCGTCGATTCCTTCGATGGCTTCGCGCTCGTCGATACTGATGCCCTGGAGGAGAGGGTCTGTGTCCAGCATCTGTCCGGCCAGGGGGGCTCGGTTTACTTCGAACCAGCGAGATAGCCCGCCGCCGGTCTGGATTGATGAGGTGTGATCACTGTTTTCATCGCCGCCGGAGTTTCGGGAGTCGATGGCGGTGATGAACGAGGTTTCCTCGCGATCTGGAAGAAGCACTGTGACCCAGTGGGGATGTACGGCGCCATCCAGACCCACGACGAGGCGTGAGAGCACTTCACCGAGGTCTGTGTTGTCCCTTAGATCGGCACTCATTGAGAACAGCGTTTCCAGGCGGTCTGCGCGTTCCCTGAAGAAGGCTCGATCGACGGCTTTCTGGAGCTTGCTGATGAACGGCTGCACGGCGATTCCGACGATTATGATCGTGCCGGCGATTGCGATGACCATGGCGGTTCCGCTCAGGTCTTTCACGAGGGACCATGTTGCAAGGACGGCCAGTCCGTGGAAGCCAAGGAGGCCGGAGCTAATGATCGTGTAGGCCAGTCCGCGACGCAGTACGAGCCGCAGGTTCATGAGGCGGTATCTGGTGACGGCGGCGGTGGCGAGGATGCCAAAGGCGATGTTGCCCAGCACGCCTAACGGGTAGATCTGCAGCCCGAGCGATGGCAGGAAGTCTGATGTGCCGCCGAGGACGGCCGCGATGACGCCCCAGCGGAGCAGGACGAGTTGCGTGCGCTTGATGCCATTGCCAGAGCGTCGAATTGCGCCGGTCAATTTCCAGAACGCGAGGACTACCGGCGGATAAGAGGCGAGAAGGACGATTGGGAATGCCCAGCCAAGCTGCGGAGCGAATCCGTAGAACTTGGTGATCATCTGCGGGGCCGACCAGCCCAGGAGTGAGAAGACGCCGGCTATCAGGGCCAGGCCGTAGAAGGCTCGAATCAGCCGCACGGGCGACTGCTCGCCGATGAAGCGGATGACGAAGTGGTAGAAGAAGACGCCGGTGAAGGGAACGATCGCGAGGACGACGTTTTCGAACTCGAGCGCTTTGGCGGCGTCCGGGAACGAGTCGCGCATGCCGAAGATGGTGATTCCCCACGCTGCTATCGCGATCAGGAAAAGTGCAAAAAGGCGATTAAGGGGCTCACGCGGGGCGCTCATGAAAACGACGATGAGCAGCACGGCTGCTATCAGAAACTGAACGAATGGCAGGGCTACGTAGATCTCGTTCACTGTTTCGGCCCTCCCAGTGACAGCCTCATCAGGTCTGCGACGACGGAGTCGCCCGGGTTCATGCGCGGTGGCTGCAGCTCGTGAAGTTCCCGGCCCTGCGCCCGCTTCTCGTCGTAAAAGCGCTCGAACGTGCCGGTGGTCAGTTTGGACGCTCGCAGCGGCTGGATTCCCAGCATGGACTCGAGGTCTTTGTAGAACGGGTCCCTTGCCTTGAGTGCGTTGTGGATTTGGGATGCGACGTCATCGGCGTTGTGCGTATCGTCCATCTCGGCGTAGAGACTCAGAATTGGCCGGTCGCCGACATGCTCCGGCGTCATCGTCCAGTCTTTGAGATTGAGGCCGGAGTCCCGCAGCGCCTGCCACAGGGTGGCTTCGTCCACTCTGGTGAACCCGGCGATGTCGATGCGGTCGTCAGCGCGGCCCAGGAACTCGAATTCCGGGCCGTGGGCGAATCCGCCGGGCGGCGGCTCCAGGAACTTTACGAAATGGCCGAGGCGGTATCTGAGGAACGGCTGGCCGTAGAAGTTGGTGATCACGACTTCGTAGGTCTCACCGGGGACCGTCTCTTCCAGGAGGACGGTTTCCGGCGTATAGCCGGTCTCGTTGCGCGCCCTGTTGTTCTCGGACTCCGGAATGAACTCGTAGAAGCCGGAGTACGGGATAAAGACCAGGCCCTTGTGTTCGTACGACTGCACGCCCATGATGCCGCCTTCGGTGCAGGCGTACATCTCGAACGGCGGCTTGCCCCAGTACTCTTCGACGCGATCTCTAAATACCGCTGTATCGACGCCCCAGCCGATTATGCCTTTGGCGGGCCACAGGTCCTTTGGCCGCACCGGGCGATGGAGGATCGCGCTCTTGCTTTTGGCTTTGACGATGCGCCAGAGAGCGCGCGCGTTGAGGGAGCGGATCGAATTTGAAGATGACGAGCTGTTCTGCGAGCGGGAGTGCGAGTCTTGTTCGAAAGTCTCTCCGGCGCGGACGAGGACGCTGGTCATCGAGACGATATAGTCGACCTGTTCCTTGAGCGCCTTCTCAAACGTCTTTCGGATCTTGGACTTGAACTCCATCTTCTCGGCCATTTCGGGCTCGATCACGCCCCTGAGGCCAAATCTCTCGCGCATGCCGAACGTGACCAGGCCGGATAGGTACGGCCGGGGTGGAGTGTTGTACATGACGGTTGTGCCGGGGCCGATTCTGACATCGCCCTTCTCACGTGCGGCGCTGAGGATGAATGCGGCCATCACGCCGTCCAGGAGCCGGTTATACGCCCGGCGGGTGTATGGGACCCATTTGAAATTGGCCCGGGCGCCGGTGGTGTGGGCCCAGGTGTAGTCGCCTTCCGGGAGGTTTTGCGTGTTCTCGCGGTCCAGGGCCTCAGCGTAATCACCGTAATCGGTGAGCGGAACGGTCTGCCTGAACTCTTCGATTGACGTCGGCAGGCTGTAGCGAAGAAGCCTGGCGCCGAGCCTGCCCTGGGAGACGAGGCGGACCTGTTCGTTCAGGAGTTCCGTCTGGATTCGCGAATAGGATTCCCGGTCCAGGTCGAGGAAGCCGCAGAATCGTTCCCAGGCGACTTCAGGATCTGACCAAGGACGATCGGCAAGGCTTATGGCCCGGGCCGTTCTACGTGAACGAGCCGTCCGAGTGGAAGCCGTCCGGGTAACTGCGCTGGTAGTCATCCCCATCCCCCCACGAAGATGAATTGTGATTTCACCGTCGAATCCGGGCGAGTCTACGGCGAAAACACCCATTCAACAAGGAAGAAGGAGTAGAGGATAGTTACCGGAAAGTGAACGAATGTAAACAGAGCGTAAACGCCGGAGGGTAAAGAGGTGAGGCTGGTGTGCAGCGTCAGTCGGAGGCGGGCGGCTCGTATCGATAGCCAAATCCGACTTCGCGCAAGATTGCGCCGCCGGCGTGCGGGCCGCGGCCAAGCTTCTCCTTCAGGGACGCCATGTACGACTCCAGGTAGTCGGTGGCGTCGCGGTATTCGCGCCCCCAGACGAGTTCCAGGAGGTCGCTATCTTTGACCAGGCCGGCATCGATAATCGTGAGCCGGTGCAGGAGAGTGTATTCTTCGGGCCTGAGCGGTATCTCCTTCCCCGCGACGGTGACACGGCGGGAGTCCGAATCGATCTCGAGCTCTCCGCTCCGGAAGACGCCGGCTGTATCGGACGTTTCCCCGCCGGGTACGGCGATGCGTCTGGCGATGGCCTGGATCCGGGCGAGAAACGTTGCCTGGCTGAACGGCTTTGTTATGTAGTCGTCGGCGCCGGCGTTGAGGCCCTTTACGATGTCTTCGTCACGATCGCGCGCCGTGAGCATGACAACCGGGACTTCCGAGCGTTCACGGATGCGGGCGCAGACAGCCAGGCCGTCCATATCGGGGAGGCCGAGGTCGAGCAGTACGATATCCGGGTTTTCCGCTTCCTGTAACTTGAGGCCGGTCCGGCCGTCCGGTGCGAGGTCAATGGTGGCGTCCGGCCACTTCAGCTCGAAGAAGAGGGAGACGGCGTCTCGAAGGTCCGGATCGTCGTCGATTATGAGGATTCGCATTCTGTCTGGCTGTGTCTTCTGGCGATATGGTGCTGCGAGGCGGGTTATTCTGGGTGATTCCACTAGGATAAGCGTACGCGGGGGCGTTGCGCACGTGTGCGGGTTCATTTCGGGGTAAGCGGGGAACGGAGAGACGGTGAGCCATTCGGCTCGCGCTGGTGAGCCAATAGGTGCGCTTGTGTGAGCCTTACGGCGCGGCATTGGTGAGTGAATCACCCCAGACTGGATAACACCTATCCCGCAGGGCATAGTCTTCAAATGCGCAGGAGCGCAATGAGAGGCACCGAGGTTGCAAACATGATTACAAGTATTAGAAAGCCGATCAGCTCCACGATGCTGGCCATAGCGGCCGTCGTCGTGCTGTCTGTATTTACCGCGGCGGTTGCGCAGGCGGATTCTGTGCCAAAAACGGCAGATTTCAGCGCCCTGGGCGGCGTGGGCTATGTGGGACCCAACTTTCCCGCAACTGTACCTGCCGAATTCACAAGTGCCGTATCCGATTTCGTTATAGTTGCCGGCGATGTGGTATCCGTTGAGATCGTTACGACCAACGAGCTAGTCCTCGGGGGACTGCTCCCCGCACCTCTGTTATCGTGTGACTCGCACAGTTCCGCGCCATGCGTTGCTCTCACAGACATGTTGGCTGGCGCCGGTGTAACAAGCCTTCACTACTCGAGTATCGTTCTAACTGTGAGCGCTCAAACTGCCCTCGCGCTCTCTGGCCCCATCAGCGGAACCTTGGACGGCCTCTTCCTGATTGACACGTCTGGAGCAACCAACCCTAATCGCCGCGGACTCCTGGTCGGTACATCAGACATGACGATCAGCGGTATTGCGACGTATGCCTGCTTTGACATGAGCAGTTTTATGATAACGGCCTTGGCCGACTGCATCTCTTCCGGCGCTCCCAGCTTCCAGATGTTCCCGATCTTCCTCAGCGTGACCGACACGGGTGACTTTGCGATCGGTGAAAACGAGGAACTGAGAATCAAGTCAATCGAGGGCGCCATCAGTGTCGCGGTCACTGTTGATTCAACGGGCGGTTCTCCCGTCATCATAAGCAGCTTGATCTCGATAACCGAGGCCGAGGCCGAGTTCATTAAGGACAAGGGCAAGGGCAACGACTAGTCTCTTCGCCTGACCTATGCAACACGGGTAGCCTTGAAACCCGCCTGGCAGTCCCATCCCTTGCCCGGCGGGTTTCCGCGTCTGCGTTATGCGGCGCTGGTGGCCGTTAGGCGGACTGTTCGCGGCCGCCGCGCCGGATCATCAGGCCCACGATGGCGCTGAGGGCCAGGATTACGGCGCCGACGATACCCGAAGCCCACGGCAGTATGGTGCCGTAGACCTTCAGCTTGTCTTTGTTGTTGTCGGCCTCGTCGACGAGCGCGAGCACGGTGGTGTCACGGTACTTGAGGTCGTTTGCGAAGCGGACGTACTTCGTGCCGTCGGGAGCAAGGGCGCTGACGGTGTCCTGGACGGTTGCGTCCACGCCGGCGCCGGTATTCGGCTCGACCCAGATTACCGTGTGGGTATCGAAGACGAGCGGCAGGCCGGTTGCCGGGTCGTTGACGCCCATCGGAGCGTTGGTCACATCGACAGCGAACCTGTATGTGTCGAGGCCGAGTGTCTTGTCTTCGGCCTCGAATACGGCGTCGAACGTCTGGCTGGCGGCGCTAATCCATGACGAGTACGGGGTGGTTTTGCTGGTATGGAATGGGAGGCCCCACTGGCCTTTCCTGCCGCCTTCCGTGCCTTCGACGTAGATCTTCGTCGAGCGGTCGACAAGAAGGGTCAGATCGGTCGGCTCAAAGCCCGGGACGCCTCCATCGGTGGCGGTGTTGGTGGTTGTTATCCGCTCACGGATTGAGAGGTTATCGCCAACCACCTCCAGGCCTTCTCGGATGCGGTGGATGTTCACGGGGATCTCGATCGTCGGCAGGTCGGCGGGGCTGGCGAGGATGGCTGTGGTGCGGGGATCGAGAAGCAGGCCGAGCGCGGCGGGATCGGCGATCAGGGCCCCGACGACGGGGTTAGCGAGCGCTGCGACGACGGCCGGGTCGCCAAGGAGCCCCAGTATCTCCGGCGACGCCATCAACGTGGTCAGCGCGCCCGACGTCACAAGGCCGGCGAATGTCGGATCGGTAAGGATCGCCAGTGTCGACGGGTCGGCGAAGACTGCGGCCAGCGTCGGATTGGCGGTGGCGAGCGCGGCGAGGGTGGCGGGGTCTGAGAGGCCGCCGATTACGGCGGGATCTGCGAGGGCGCCCAGTACGACGGGGTTGCCGAGCAGGGCGGCCAGTTCCGGGCTACCGAGAAGTTGCATGACTGCCGGGTCGGAGATGAGCCCGATGATCTCGGGGTTAGCGATGAGCGCGCCCAGCGCCGGATTGCCGAGGAGGCCGGTGATCGCGGGGTTGGCAGTGAGCTGGGAGAGTGCGCCGGATTCAAGAAGCCCTGCGATGGTGGCGTTGCCGGTTAGCTGGTCGGTGAATGACGTGTCGACGACTGTGTAGGTTCCGTCCAGGTCGACGACGCGGTTAAGGTCGGACGGCACCTTCTCGAACCGGTCGAAGATGACGGTACTCCATACGATGCCGAATATCAGCAGCACCGCACCGACGACACCGGCTCCGATCAACGTGATTGATTGTCTTTTGCTCATAGCCTCGTAATCCCCGTTCACGCCTTGTCCTGTTCGTGCGATTCATCTTTCAGGGGCGTCATTCGCACGCCACCTGCGAGGAGTTGCCGGGAGATTAGCATCGCATCGGGTGCGTTTACTTTTCGGATTAGAGATTGATGCGCGTCTGGGCGGGCGCGCTCGCGGGCGTGTTGGCGGGGGATTACGTAAACGGGCAGGGAAATCGATCACAGACCGGTAGGTAGCGGTCACCCCGCGCGACGCGCCCCAATTCGATATCCCGCGCGAATACCCCGAGGCCCAACCTCATTGATGACCCAATAGAACGGGGACCAGCGGCGTATGTGTGGCCGTCCTGGCAGTGACCGATCAGCCGTTGCCCCAGGGGTTATCTATGACGTACTTCCAGGCGCCGTCTTCCTGCTGCCGGGCGACTTCCCAACTGATGCCCTGGAACGACAGATCGTTGCCCTCCGGATCTTTACCGGAGAGCGACCATTCGGAACTCATGAGAGCGATGTCTCCCGACTGAGAGATGAACTTCGTTTCGATCTCGCCCGAAAGTCCCATCGAGGTGAAAGTGCCCAGAACTTCCGTCAGCGCGTCAGTACCGGAAACGGTCTGGCCCGGCTCCGGCATGAACGTCGCTTCCGGTTCGTAGAGCGTCATCACCAGGTCCAGATCCTGATTTTCAATCGCCTGAAAAAGAAGACCCCCGAGGTCCTGTGGATTGCTTGCCGGCATCGTTCCCCTCCCAGAGTGCAGCGCCTATCGGTCGCACGGTCAGACGTGGACTATACCTGATGCATCTTGTTTCTGCTTTGACCTGTAGAACGGGAACATTGTTGCGGCGACAAGCGTCTGTATGTAGAGAGCAATTCAGGAGAGTCGTTATGTTTTCAGGTCCTCGCGTTTTGGGTATTTGGGGACTGCTCTTACCTGTGGTCGCGCTTTTCGTTATTGCCTGCGGGGCGGAAGAAGAAGCGCCTGCCGCTGAGCCTGATCTTGCGCCGCGAACCGGTTCGACCGGTGATGCCAGCCCCGATGCTACTCAGGCGCCGGCAAGTTTCACGGTGGAGGAGCGGGATGCGCCGATTTCAAGCATCTCGATCATCGTTATGGAGACAGACCCGCCCCAGTACCAGGCAGATGTAACCGTGGTGCAGCCGGATGGCTGCGCTACGTTCGGTCATGTTCAGGCGGGACAGGAACCGGGTGCGACGGAGATCGTGTTGCTGGCGCGTAACGAGGTGGTCGTCGGCGAGGGGGTGGTGTGCACCGAAGCGATCAGCACTTTCGTGCAGTCGGTACCGCTTGGCATCGACTTCGAGCCCGGCGTGACGTACACGGTGGCCGGTGGCGGAGCGACAGCCCACTTCACGGCTCAGGGCGAACCGCCGTTTTTCAGTTATGACCGGTTCTTCGCGGAGATCGACTCGCTGGTGGGTGTGACCGAGGCCGGCGAGTTCGCGCAGCCGTTCACAACGGTTGTGCCACGGCTGATCGAGATGAGCGGCGGGACGATTCAGGTGTATGAGTTCGAGTCGATAGTCGACGCGATTGAGATGGTTGTCCGCGTGGAGAACAGCGAGGCGATCGACTGGGTCGATACGCCGAACTTCTTCCGGCGCGGCAACGTGGTGGCGATCTATGTAGGGCAGGACGAGGGTGTGGTGAAGGCGGTTTCGCTGGTGACGAGGGATTTTTTCGCGCGCCCATTCGAGCCTGACGCACCACCCGAAGCAGATGAGCCACCGGTGGTGTCCGGGGAAGAGCCGACTCCGACTCCTGCGCCATTCGGAGAGCATCGGCTGTTTGTGAAGGTGACGCGTGAGGGCGACGGGTTTCGGTTTATCGGTGAGCTGATCGGCGGCGCTGACAACGAGCGGAGTCTGTATTGCGTGGGGACGACGTGGCTGCCGGGTGATGGCGTGAACATTACGGCCATGCCGGGTTGCCTCGAGTACACGCCCGATATCGAGATTCAGCGGCATTTTGAGTTCACCCACACGTATAGCGAACCGGGCGTATATCAGGTGGTCCTGAAGGTTGGCCCATTGACTTCCAACCCGGTGGAGGTTGTGTACGAGCCGGCCGACTACCAGGCTACGGCCACCCCTGCGCCGTTCGGCAGCGGGGCGGCTTCGGCCGGGCCGGCGGAGATTGTGTGGCCCACGCTGGTGGGCGTAGAGCCGGAGGTCGCCGCGCCGGGCGAGGGTGTTGAAATCATTGGGCAGGGTGGGTATCTGTTTACTCCGCCGAGCGGCTACAACGAGTCTGCGCGTGGATTTGAGGTTTTCTTTGACGGTGAGGTGGCGGGCGAGGTCTCCTGCTACGTGAATCGGTGTGAAGGTAGGATCACCGTGCCTGACTCAGCCACTGAGGGAATGCACGCGATATCCGTAGATGGTGGATCCGAACTTGAGCTGGAGGTGAAAGGGTAAATGTCGATGCAACAAGGTGAGAGCGCAGGGTTCTTCGCGTCATCCGCGCCGCGGGTGGCGTTCTGGGGCTGCACGATAGTTGGATTCGCGGGGCTGATACTGGCCGTTAACGCGGCTCTTGATAGCGAGTGGGTTGGCGCCGGGCTGCTGCTGATTGCGTCAGCGGTAGCTTTTGGCGCGATCGGGTATGTATCAAGCCGCCGATAGGTACGGCGAATGGAAGAGAGTGGGGACGCCTTGAATGAGGAAAACGGGGAATTGCGGGACGGCCATCGGTACCGTCGATGGACTGCAGGTAATTTCCGGGCGGCCGAACTGGCGGCGCAGGCGTCAATGGCGCCGTCGCGACGACGACTAGCCGGCGTCGCAGATCTGGTAGGCGATTGCGATCATCGACTTGGTCGATGAGACCAGGCTCGAGATGCCGACCGACTCGTCGGTGCCATGGGCGCGTGAGAGCATCGGATCGTCGTCGGGGTGATCGCCCTTGAAGCCGTACGTGATGATCCCCAGCGGCCGCGTGAAGCGTGAGTCGGTGAAGCCGTTGGAGATGCCGGGCACCCAGGAGATGTCATCGCGTGAGACGGCCATCGCCTGGGCCGTCTTGATGGCTTCTGTCAGCTCCGATTCGTAGTCGGAACTGTTCGGGACGGCCATGTAGTCGATGTCGTACTCGACGTTTGGCATGCCGTCGAGCACCTTGTCCAGTTCCGCCCGCACGTAGGCCTCATCCTGGAACGGCAGTGTTCGGACGTCGCACGTTAGCTCGATCGTCTCGGGGACCGAGTTCGACTTGATGCCGCCCTTGATGATTGTGGGGGTCAGGGTCATGCGCGAGAGCGCCCGCATCATCGAAGCGAGCCGCGGGTTGCGCTTCTGGACATCGGCCACGAGTGCGTCGATGTTTTGCGGGGTTGGGCGGTCCTCTATTGCGAACGTTGAGAGGTGGTCAAAAAATTCCAGCGAGGTATCGCGCTCCGGCTCGTAGGCTTCGATTCGCTTCAGAACCTCGGACGTATGGTAGGTGGCGTTTTCTCCGGTCCACGGCACGGAGGCGTGTGCGGAGGCGCCTCTGATGGTGAGGTGGACTTCCAGCCGGCCCTTCTCGCCGGTGTTGAGCATGTATGCCAGGTTGCCACCGTCTTCGATCGGCATGCCGCCGCCTTCGTTGACGGCGAACTTTGACTCGAGTTCTTCGGGATGGTGTTCGGCCAGCCATCCGAAGCCCCAGCGCCCGCCGTGCTCCTCATCGGCGCCGCTCACCATGCGGAGGCCATGCTTCAGCCGTATCCCGTTGCGTTTCATGATCGCCATGGCCATCATCTGTGACGAGAGGAGGGCCTTGCAGTCGGATGCGCCGCGGCCGTAGACGCGCCCTGCCGATATCTCTGCTGCGAACGGCGCCCAGTTCCATTTTGACTCGTCTTCGACGGGCACCACGTCGGTGTGGGACATGAACATGAGACGTGTCCCGGGCTCATCGCCCGGCATGACGGCGATGATGTTGCCGCGTTCCGGGTCCCGGGCGAGGATTTTGGACTCGATGCCTTCTCTGGCGAGCCAATCGCGGCAGTATTCCGCGACGGGAGTTTCGTTACCGGTCGGCATGAAGCCGGTGTTTACGCTCGGTATGCGGACCAGTTCCTGCTCGAGGTGGACGATCTCATCCACGCAGCTGTCGACTTCGTTGAGTAGCGATTGTAGATCCGGCATATCTGACCTCTGTGTGGGTAGAGCAGCTGGTTAGGGAACCTTGTTGATGATTTCCGAAAACTCATCGAGACTAAACGCTCTCATGGTCTCAGTTCTCACATTGCCCTTGGCGCCGATGGCGAGGACGACGGTGGCGGCCAGCTCATCGCTCGGGAGGTCGATGATTGCGACGCCGTCGTAGCGTCCCATGGTGATGTAGTATCCGATCCAGGTTCCGCCAACTTTCTCGACTGCCTCCCGGGCAGCATCGACCCGCTCGGCGCTTTGCTTGATATTTGACATGCCCTCGCCAGTGAAGCTGAGCAGGGCCACGTATTTAGGCATTTCGAACCTCCATGTGTGTGGCTGGCCGATGGCCGAAGCATGGCTAATGTATGGCCGTGCGCAGTTAGTGTGCCAGTCACCGCCTTACGAATGTGTTCGACTGGTGTTCGTCCACTGACGGCATGTCGTCCGGCATTCCGCCTGGTCTTGGGATTCTCCCGTCGGCCCGGTCCGAGATGGTGCGTTCCCAGGCCCGTTTGAGATCTGCGGTGTGTCCCCTGAAGTGGGGCATGACGTAGCGGGCGAAGAGCTCCAGCGAGTAGTTGATCTTCTGCTGGGCGACCCACTCGTGCGTGGCGATCATGAGGCCGCCGAAGCCGCCGGTCTCGTCGATCAGCGCCTGTATCGCTTCGATGGCGTCGTCCGGGGTGCCAATGATCCAGCGGCGCTTATCCACGATCTGCTGCGCCGTGAGGTCGGCTGGATCCTGGTCCGGGCTGATCAGCCAGCCCGCGGCCGTGTTGATCGTGTAAAAGTACTGGTGGACGTCCCTGACGATGTTCTCTTCCACATCTGCCCACGCCTGCTCGCGGCTGTCCGCGAGGTGGACGTATGTGACGATTCGCCAGTCGTCACGAGTCATTGTGGTGCCGTGGTTTTGCGCGGCCTGCTTTACCCGTCCCCAGACCTCAGAAAGCGGAATTGCGTTGGGCGGGCCGCCGCCGGCGAGGGAGAAGATCAGCATCTCGTACTTTGCGGCGAAGTCCAGGGAACGCTCGGAGCCGACGGACGCGGTCGCGAGTTTTAGCCGCGGGCTCTGGTATGAGCGGAGTTGGAGGCCCATTTCGCGCAGGGTCCAGTACCTGCCTTCGTAGTCGATTGGGTCCTCGGACTCGAGGAGTTTCACGATGATGTCAGTGGACTCGTGCATCATGGCACTGAGATCGCCTGGAGGGATATTGTAGGTCTGGATGTCGGTCGGCAGGCCGCATGGGCCGACACCAAGGACTGCCCTGCCGCGCGTGAGATGGTCGAGCAGGACGAAGCGCTCCGCGACGTTGAAAGGGTGGTGGAACGGCAGGGAGGTGACGGCGGAGCCGAGCCTGATGTTCGTGGCCGTGGCAGACGCCCTGGCGAGGACCATCTCCGGGGAGGCGATGGTCTCCCAGCCGGCGGAGTGGTGCTCCCCTATGAAGAACTCGTCGTAGCCCAGCGCATCGACGAGGTTGATCAGGTCGATATCGCGCTGGAATGCGAGAGCCGGGTTTTCGGTCGGCAGGTGCAACGGCATC
>JADFHP010000033.1 GCA_022567135.1 Chloroflexota bacterium | reverse complement strand
TCGGCTTCTCTCGGTCAGAGGGCAGTCACGACCCTATCAGTGGCGGCAGCCGGGCGTTACACCTATACTCCGCGTTACTGTGTGATGCGAATGAAGCCAGCATCATGACCCAGGGTCAAAAAATGGTTGACACGGAACGCACGCTGGACTCCGAGAGAAATCGGACCGACCCTGCGCGCGTCGTTGATACCCGCCTGATCGCGCAGATCGCACACGACCTGCGGACTCCCCTCGCCTCCATCCGACTCGACTTCGATCTTCTCAGCGACGAAGAAGCGATGGCGAAGATGCGGTCGAATCCCAGGCAGCACGAGAGGCTGATCCTCAATCTGGGTCGCGCTCTGGAAAGGATGGAGCAACAGATTACCGATCTGCTCGACATAGGGGATCTTCAGTCAGGCCAGGTCACGTTGAGGATTGAACAGATCGATCCGACAGAGTTGATCGCGAGCGCCTGTGAACGGACTGCTATTCTGGCGGAGCGACGGAATCAGCTTGTCGAATTGCAGCTTGATTCAAGTGTTACCGTCATCGACGGTGACAGGCAACGCCTCGAGCAGGTGATGGTTAACCTGCTTTCATATCTGATGCGGGTTACTCCGGTCGACTCTACGCTTACAATCAAGGCGGAAGTTGAGATCGGTGAACTCCAGCTCGCCATCAAAGGCGGCGGGAGGCAGGTGTCGTTTGAGGAACGGGAAAGCCTGTTTGAACCGTTCTTCAGATCGCGAAACGAAGTTGGACAGTTACAGGACAGTGGGCTCGGATTGGCCATAGCGAGGGCGCTCTTAGAGTTGCACCATGGCTCGGTATGGCTGGAGAGCCCGGTAAGCGGCGGAAACACTTTCCGTGTATCACTGCCGGTAGAGCATGATTATGAAAGTCCTGGTAGTTGACGACGATCCAGATATTCTGGAGGCGGTAAACATCTGTTTCGCCCTCCGGTGGGAGGACGCGGAACTTTTTGAAGCGCCCGACGGCATCACCGCCATTAAGCGGTTCAGGGAACACAATCCTGATGTAGTTATTCTTGACCTTAACTTGCCGGATATCGATGGATTCGAGGTCTGCCGCACGATTCGAGAAACGTCAGAAGTGCCGGTCATAATGCTCACCGCCCGGGGCGGCGAAGTGGACAAGGTCAAGGGCCTCGAGATGGGCGCCGACGACTACATCACAAAGCCGTTCAGCCACCTGGAACTTCTCGCCAGAATCCGAGCGGTTTTGCGGCGCTATCAACTCGGCGCTATCGGCGGCGATGAGCAGCCCTTCGAGAAAGGCCTCCTCCGATTCGATTTCGCCGCTCACAGAGTCGAATACGACGGAGAACCGGTCCCACTTACCCCACTCGAGTGGAATCTCATGTATCACCTCATCAAAAACTACCCCAACGTGGTTCAACATCGCACGCTACTGGCCAAGGTGTGGGGCAGGGAATATATCGACGAGATGGACTACCTGAAGGTCCACGTCCAGCGTATTCGTTCCAAGTTCAATGCTGTCAGGGAAAACGCCGACGTGATCGCCAATGAGAGAGGCGTCGGCTACAGGCTGTCGGTGGCCGACTAAAACCACCGCGTGCTGGCCGAATTCCAGGGGGCGCGAATAGCGCGATTCTTCTTGCGCACCGCGCCGTAATCGCGCGCTCCCGATCCAGAGATAATGTCCAGATGCCCGCTTAAGCGGGCTGCCGGCCCGGCGCGTCTTTACCCATTCGTTACCGGTCCATACTCAAACTTCACGTCAGCGCAGCGAATTTCCCTAGATTGATTTCGTAGTTACCGATAAGTTGGAATCAGTCCGGGAAAACGGGGGGCTGTTCTCCCGGCAAAACAACGTATGTCCACCTCTAACGCAGATAGCAGTGGTGAACAGCCGTCGCCAACACATGTTTGCGACGGCTGTTTCGCCGAATTTGACTGGACCCCAACCGAATTTGAGGGCCGGTCATATTGCTGCCGCGGCTGCGCCGATGGCGGACCCTGCGCCTGTACCTACGGCACTCCGCCTGCCGACGCCGTTTTCGGAAGCGATAGTGAGCCTGCCGATCAGGCCGAAGATGGCTCTGATGGTGGGCCCGACGAGCACGTACACCCCGACGCCGAACCCGTAACAGCCGACAGCGCTCCGCCACCGCCTTCTGGTCCTCCTCCGACGGCGGAGAGCCCGCCTGCGAACGGCGGCGACGACGAGCACGAGTGCGCCAACTGCTTTGCGCAGTTCTCGTGGGATCCAACGATCGCCGACGGCGAGACGTTCTGTTGTGCCGGCTGCGTCGAGGGCGGCCCCTGCATCTGCACCTATGGAGGCCCCCCGCAGATCGCGCCCGAGCCGGAGCGGCCGGTTGAGCAGCCGGCAACGGTTTCGTCCGCGCAAGAAGGCGAGCCAGAACTCGAACCAGATCTCGCTGCCGCGCAGGCGCCTGAAGCCCCTGAAACCCGAGAGGAAACGGGACCGAGCAGGCACGATGTCCTCCTCGCGGCAATTGCTGAATTCCCGGTGGATTTACGCGCAGTGGCGACACTTCGGGTGACCCGCGACGTCTCCGTTCGCGAGATCGCTGTGGAACTGGGTCTCGACGAGATGAGCGCAGAAGACCGCCTTGAGCAGGGGCGGGCGCTTCTTACCCGGGCGGTAGGCCCAGACTACAGGCTGGAATACACCCCGCGTCCCCAGGAGCGGATACCGCGTGTCAGGCGTCAGCCTCCGGTCGCGGTAGCGGACGCCGAACCCCCGGAGCCGGGCGGGCTCGCGACCCTCCTGACAGATTCGATAACCACTCTCCGCCAGGCCGGCGAGGCACCCGCTCCTGGTGAGGAAACCTCCTCGCTGGAGGAGGCCTTCGATGAAGCCGCTGAGATCTTCCGGCTTGCGGCGCGCAGATTGCAGCAGCCCGCCGAAGAGCGCCGGCCTCTGCGGTCGATGCTTGCGGACCAGGGAGCGCGCGAAACCAGAATCGCCGTCTCAGGCCTGGACGACGCGAACGAGTATCTCCTCGCCCTGCAAAATCTCGACGCGATCACCAATGCTGTTATCGAATCGGTTGAAGAATCTATAACGGTCTACGTTATAGACGCCGATTCTCAGCGCGCGCTGATCACGGGCCTGATCGGCATGCCCGGAGCCTACAAGCCCAGGAGCCTGCGCGTCGGGGCGAGCCGTATTGAGATCGCACTGGATCCGTCCGGACTATTCGCTGCGCCTGCTGCACAACCGGGCGCTGGGCCGCAGGTTGAGCCGGCCGTCGCCGAAGCGCCGGCGCGAGCCGCCAGGGCCGGCGTCGCCGTGTTTGAACTGGGAGCGGACGCCTTCTTCGGGGCGCGGCACTACCTCACCTTCGGAGGCCGGCAGGGTGAGACGCACTACCACTCGTGGCGAGTAGAGGTGCTGATCGAGTCGGACGCCAACGACGAAGAAGGGACGGTCATCGGCTTTGCGGAAGCTCGCGGCGCGCTGGAAGCGAAGGTCGCGGACTACAACGAGACCCTCCTCAACAACGTAGAACCCTATGACAGAATCCAGCCAACCGCTGAAAACATCGCGCGGGTAATCTTCCAGGACATCGGTCCCAGCCTTTCGCGTGGAGCGACGAGGCTGAAAACCGTAAGGGTTTGGGAGAGCCCCACGAACCACGCCGCATACTCGGTCGCATGACATGGGCACAAGAGTCCAGACAAGTATCGCCGCAGGAGTAATTCTTGTGGCGGCATTGATCCTCTATCAGGGGATCATATTTCCTCGCGATGCAGATCAGATCTATCCATGGTCCTCCGACAACTGGGGCCACCTGATCAAGGCCGAGTATCTGAGGGACCAGATCAACGACGGCGTCCTGTACCCGGACCTGTTCCCTGACTGGTACGCCGGCCAGCAGATGCTCCGGTATTTCGCGCCTTTTCCCTACTACAACCTGGTGGCCCTGGACGCGGTCACTGACAATATCTACAAGGCTGGAAACCTGTTCATTTTCCTGACCGCCCTCTTCGGGGCGATGTCATGGCTCCTGTTCAAGAAGCATCTCGGGCTCTTCCTCGCCACGGTGGGCGGCTTGCTGTTTCTGATCCTTCCTGACAACGTTCGGGTCGCTTTTGCCGAGGGCAACCTCCCGCGAATCATGGCGACGTCGCTTCTGCCCCTCGCGTTCTACTTCTTGATCAACATGTTGTCGGAGGGTGCCCGGAAAAGGGACTTCGCGGGGCTTGTAATAGTTCTCAGCTTCATCGTCCTCTCCCACGCAATGATGGTCGCGATATTCGCGCTGGGATTGGGCCTGTTCGCCATCACATACTGGTTCATATCCCGCGCGCCGGCTGGAGTCGCCGGGCGGAGCGTGTTCGCCCTCGTGACCGGCCTCATGCTCGCCGGCTGGTGGCTGGGGCCTTCGGCAACAGGCGGAATTACCGAGATCGACCAGGAAGCGGCTTCGGAGGCGATCGCATTCTTCCCGATTGACGTGGCCTTCAACCCCACCCTTCGCAGCTCGGACCGAGAGATCTATTACGTGGGCGTCACGCTGTTTCTGATCCCCATTCTGATCTTCTTTCTCTGGAGACAAACGCCACACTGGCTGCGCACCGCGGTAATCGTCGGGCTGCTCTTCGGCCTCCTTGCATCCACCCAGGCAAATGAGGTCTGGAAAGCGATGCCGCTTCACCAGATTTTCTGGCCGCTTCGCTTCATGAGTTTCGCGGGCCTGGTCCTCCTGTTTTCCAGCCTTGGGCTGATCGGCGTTTTATACAAATCGATTGGAACACGGCGGGATAATGCCGGCCGGGCCGCCCGGCTGGGGTCCATCAGCCTCGTTCTATTTCTTCTCATCGACTTCTGGCCGTCCACGCAACTGATCCACAGTCGCGAGCGGCCGGTCGAAATCCAGGGAGTGGCCGAGAAGTTGAGCGAGCTTGATGGCTGGCGGGTAGCGACGGCGGATCTGAGCCGCCTCGGCTCGGCCCCGGCGCAGCTCTTCACTACCGTCGGAGGCAGGGAGCAGGTATTCGGCTGGGCGTTCCAGGGCAGCATCGTCGCGCCCCTCATCGCACGAATAAACCAGGCGATCGTCCAGGATCATTCCAACTACGCGGTAAACAGACTCGACCGGCTTGGAACCGACGATGTCGTCGTGCTCAACCTTCCCGAGATCGGACCCGAGTTCCGGGCCGGCCTCCGGGCCGGCGGCTACGAGTTAGTCTCAGCCACCCCGAACATTCAGCTGTTCCATAAGGACGGAGTGCCGCGCGGAAATATCGTCGAACTTTCCATCCTGGGTATCGGGAACGGCGCAAATAACCTGGCCATCCTCTTCCCGGAAATCGTGGTCGGCTCCTCATCGAAAATCGACGACTACGATCCCGAGTTCCTCGACATGTTTGACATCCTGATTCTGTCTCGGTTCAGTTTCGGGAGCCGGGGTCGCGCTGAGGAGATGATCAAGGAGTTTGCGTCGACCGGCAAAAAAGTGATCGTCGACATTACCGGCGCCCCGCTGGACCCCCTTTCTCGCGAGCCCAAGTTCCTCGGCGTCTATGGCGAGCCGATCATCGGGATCTCCCGCGCAAACCTGCTGTTGAACGGCGCGGCGTCTCCGCTCGTGCCATTCACAGATGAGTTCGGGCCATGGCGGAGCGCGACACCGCAGGGCGCCGACGAAACGCTCATTCCGTTCGAGTTCCCTGCCGCAGAAGGCGTAACGCTTTCACGCAACTTTTACGGCGATGGCCACGTGGACTTCCTTGGCCTCAACCTCATGTTCCACGCCGTTGTGACGGGCGATCCGCTCGCCATTCGCCTCCTCGAATCCGAGCTGGGCAGGACCGCCTTCCAGAGCCCGGTCGATGTCCCCGTAATACTGCAAAATTACGCTGCGGGCCAGGAGGGATGGTCCTTTGACGTGAGCCTGGACCAGGAGCAGTGGGTTCTGTTCCCAATGGCAAAGCACTCCGGCACGAACGTCCTGGTCGACGGGGCGCCCGTCCAAGCCGTAAGCGTGGAAACACTTACCCTTGCGAAGATTCCGGCCGGAGACCATTTCGTGAATATCAACTCCGACGAGACGTCCATATATACGCTCGGCCGGGTCATCTCGGTCATCGGGGCGCTGCTTTTCGTAGCACATCTCACAGGACTGCTCAGGAAGCCCGGTCGAAGGACCAGAACCCGCCGGCCCGAATCAACAGCCGAAATGACGCCTGAGCCAACACAGGAGCCGGCCGGTGCCTAGCGTTCACCTGCAAGCCCACCGTGCTCTGTTCATTCTGGCCATCGTTGCGCTGGCCTTCTTACTCAGCGCGCAAATCGACATGCGATTAGCTCTGGCAGACTCCGTGATCGCAGAAGAGGATTTCGAAGACGGCGACGATGGCGGTACCGGGTTGTGGGAAGAAGACTGGGTGTTCGAAGGTGACGCGGCCATCACAAAAAATGGCGGTCCGTTTAGCGGTAAAAATCATCTTCGGGTTCGTCGCGCAACCGGCCGCGCTGAACGGCCGGCCGACCTCCGGGGACAGACCAACGTGCATCTCCGGTTCTGGGCCAAGGCCGATTCCTTCGAAGAGGGCGAAACTGCACGAGTTGAGATCAGCCCGGATGGAAATGCTTGGACCGTGCTGTTCACCTGGACGGAAGATGACGCCGATAATCAATACCACTTTTACGATCTTGAAGTAGCAGACGGGAATTTTACGGAAGATTTCTTCGTGGCCTTCGATGCCGATATGAACGGCGGAAACGACCGCCTCTACATCGACAACCTGGCATGGGTTGCCGTGGATGTCGCCGACCCCGACCCGACGCCTACCCCGATTCCCACCCCGGTGCCGCCGACGCCCACGCCGACGGCCACTCCTGAGCCGCCGACACCTACTCCCGTGACTCCTCTGGAGCTGCCTGCGGCGACCCCGACGGAGGTTCCAGTATTTGTCGAGGAATTGGCAACACCAACGCCAACGCCAACCCCGGTACCCCTGGTGCTCCCCACGCCGGATCCCAATTTCCCGCCCCCACCCACGGCAGACATCACGCTCGATGGAGAGTTCGAGGACTGGATCGATTTCGCCAGAATCGACGATATTTCTGGAGACGCCTTACAGCCAGAGGGCGATCTTTTCAAAATGTTTTGGGCCAACGATGTTGATGGCACAACCGTCTTCTGGCAGATCGAACGTTACGGCTCGGACGGGCTACCCAGCGGCGGGCTTAACCCGACAAACGAGCAAACGAAGAAGGTCAAGTACACCGTCTTGGTCGACGTCAACAACGATGGAGATTTCGACGACAACATCGACAGGCACGTGCGCGTCAGCTACGACCCGAAGCCTAACAACAGCACCGTCACCGTAGACGTCCGGTCCGCCCCGAGCAACGCTGGCTGGAAGCCCATCGCCAAGAACCAGGACTTCGGGGATTCCGAGGGAGAGGGTGGTCACAGAGTGGAATTCGCCGTCTCATGGACTGACCTCGGCGTCTCCTTCGGCCAGCCGATACGGATGATCGTCGTGAGCGACCACGACGACCGCTTGCCGGACACCGGCGACATCCAATGGTCCCCGGCGTCCATCCTCGGCATCCCGGTCCTGATTGGCCTGTTCATACTCGGAGTGATTGCCCTCTGGTGGTTCAAAGGGAGGCACGTATGGAGCCGTGGCTAGCCGGACTCCTCCTCTTTGGATGGCTAATGGCCGTCCTGTTCTTCCGCGTCAACCGCATCTGGCTCCCTTACTACGTCATCGGCGCCGTGGGCCTCGCGCTGGCCATAATCTTCATCGGCCGGGCAACTTTCGTGGAGAGCAGCCTTCAGCAGGTGGTCGCGGCGGGTGTCCACGCCATATCCGGCCTGACGCCCGTGCCGACGCGAATTTTCCAGTCCGCGCCGGGCGCGATCATGGTGCTCGTGGTGGACCAGTCGGTCGGCTGGACCATGCTCCAGATAACCGTGGAGTCGTCAGGCCTCCTGGAGACCGGCGTCATATCGGGAATGTTGATGTTCTACCCGGGCTGGAGTCTGCGGAGGCGGGTAAGCTATTCGATAATAGCTATCCTCGCGACATATGTGGCCAATATCATCCGCCTCATGGTCATCGTGATCGTGATCCACTACGGGGGGAAAGACACTCTTCTCGTATCACATACCATACTCGGCAGGGCCGTTTTCTTTATCGGAGTCGTATTGATCTACTGGTACCTGCTCAGCAGGCCTACGCTCCGAACAATCGCCCGCAAGTTGGACGCGGAGATGCGGGAATGAGGAGGCTCAGGTGATTGGCACAGACGCCATACTCGGATTCGTCCTCTTCTGGGGCGTGTGGCTCTTCGTGCCGCTTCTCATCGACGGCACAACCGCGGTCGCCTACTTCATCGGCGCGCTTCGCGCCCGTAAACGCTACTCACGACGCGTCGAAGAAAAAGAACTCAGTTACTACCCGCTGATCTCCATCATCGTCCCCGTTTACAACGGCGAAGGCGTGATCAGCAATTGTCTCGATTCTCTGCGGCGGCAGACCTACCCGCATCAGCGGCTGGAGATTCTCGTGGTCGATAACCTGAGCAACGATCGCACGCTGGAGATCATTCGCGAGCAGCAGACGGTGCCATTCGGCGGCACCGTGCAGTATCTCTCGCTCCCGTATCAGGGGAAGGTGGGCGCTCTGAATGCCGGAATCCACCGCGTCAACGGTGAGATCATCTTCAACCTGGACGCGGATACGATCCTGCATGTGGACGCGCTCCTCGAGATGGCCCGGGAGTTCCAGGCCGACCCGAAACTTGCGGCCGCGACCGGCGCCATCGAAATCACCTCGGTCGAAGGCAAGGGACTGCACCCGCTCAAATACGCGATGGCAGAGGCCGAGTACCTGGAGTACTACACCGGCTTCAACATCGGTCGCCAGTACCAGAGTGAAACCGGTTCTCTGTTCACGCTGGCCGGCGCCTTTTCAGCCTTCCGCCGAGACGTCCTCCACCGCACCTTCCTCTACGACCAGCGGACGGTATCCGAAGACACAAGTCTCACGCTGCACATCACCACGCGATTCCCGGAGATGTCGGTGCGCTGCATCGCTACGGCTGTCGCTTATGTGGACCCGGTGCCCTCTCTCAGCGCGCTGTACGCCCAGCGGGTCCGCTGGCAACGCGGCCAGATCGAAGTCGCGGCCCTCTACCCGTCGTTGGAGCGCCACCCGTTCAGGCTGCGGGGCATATCTCTCCCAAAGTCTCTGCTGATCGACCATACACTCGCGTTCCCAAGGGTCGTATGGACGTTCCTGCTGCCGACCATGTGGTTCATCGGCTACCCGCTAAGCCTCGTGATCAGCGGCATGATCACGATGTACTTCATATACATGTTCGTGGATGCCATGTACATGATCGTCGCTTACATTCTGGCGGACGAGCTCAACCGAAAGAGAATCAGAAAACACTGGTGGATATTTACGTTCATGCCGGCCTACAGATGGACCACCTTCTGGTTCAGGTTTGGAGGTTTTCTCACAGTTATGACGGAAGGCAAATCGTGGCGCGTACGCGACCCATGGACCGAATCCGCCATTGGCGTCCAGCGCGTTGGCACGACCACACTTACGTTCCTGACGCAGAGCTTCCTGCCTAGAATCTCAGCGGTTCTAAGTGGCATCTTGAGGACGCGTTAATCGCCCGGCAACCTTGAGTTCCCTGGGTATCCCCGGGAGTATCGGGGTAAACGCGCCGCACCGGTGAATGAGTGATTCCAGGCAACCAAGCGCTAAGCGAGCCGGGAGCAGACTGACGGATGGCTGACCAGGTAATGGACCCACAGGGCGGCCTCAGACACGCCGCCGTGGACGCACGCGCCGCGCTGAGAAGCGCCGTGAGCCGGGCCACCTGGTCAAATATCGCGCGGCCGCTCGGGCTGATCCTGCTCGCTCAACTGGCCGTATCGCTCCTTTTCCTGCTCAACAACGCATCCGGGGAGATCCCGGGATTCTCCCGGCTGCCAATTGACGAAGCCTGGGTCCGAATGGTCTATGCCCGCAATTTCGGCGACTCATTTGAGTTGGCTTTCACGCCCGGTGATCTGTCGCCGGGCGCGACAAGTCTGTTGTGGGTCGTCCTCCTGGGCGGAATCACCACCGTCACAGACCCCCTGGGTATCGATATCGTGACAGTAGCCAAGCTTCTCGGCCTCATTTTCGCCACCACCAGCGCTCTCCTGGTTTTCCTCATCCTGCAGCAACTTACTCAGATTCGGCGCCTGGCGATGTTGGGCGCTCTGGTGGTCGCCATCGAGCCCGCATTCGGTTTCGCCGCGGTATCGGGAATGGAGGTGACGCTTTACTCCACCCTGGCGCTCGGCGCGGCATACTCATTTCTTCGCGGAAAGCACCAGGCAACGGGAATTCTGTTCGGCCTGATGGTGATCACTCGGCCCGAATCATGGATCTTCGTGATCTTTGCCGCCCTCACCCTGATGGGAAGACGGCTGTGGGACCGAAACGAGATCCAGCTCTTCACCAGGGGAGACGCCATCGCGCTAAGGAACCTTGTGGGACCGGCCGTAGTGCTGTTCCTCATCTGGGCCGGCGCTAACCTCGCGATTAGTGGAGCGCCGCTACCGAGCGCCTACTATGCAACTCGGGATGATATGGGCTTGCTGCCATTCGGGAACATTGGAAACATTCTCAGGGGCTACTTCCATCACCTGTCGTTTTTCACTGGAGCGGTATTCCCGGTAAGCGCCTTTGTTTTCTTCTGGGGCGCCACCCACCTGATACGAGAGCACAGATTCGCCGGCGCGCTAATCGCTCTCTTCATCGTGGCGCAAACATATGCGATCGCAGCGAATCTTGCGTTTGGTCCCAGCGAGTTCACGTTCCTTGAGCGGCGCTATCTGGACCCGATGATCCCGTTCATCGTTATCCTGCTCATCCTTGGCCTTCTGCAGGCGTCTCGCAAGGTCCGGGATTGGAGCGCCACCAGATCTCCGGCAGACCCAACGGAGGCGCGGATATTCAACTTCTCGCTGAACAGTCTGATGCTGTTCATGATCGCGGTGCCGTTCATCGGGTTCGGGACTAATCTGAAAGATCTTCCAGGTGACTATTCGTGGAACTCCAGAAACATCGAGGAGACTCTGGTAGACGCGGCCAGGTGGATTGATGAAAACACCCCGCCTGATGCGCGAATCGGCACCGGCCAGCCCGGGGCACTGGCCTACTTCAGCAATCGCGAGATTCTTGACTTCACGGGAAAACAGTTCGAAGCGGCCACCAACAAGAGCGTCTTTGAGATTGCCGAAGAAGAAGACATTGACTATGCATTCGCTTTCGCCAGCGTCTACCTTGATAGCTGGCCAGCCGCCGAAGATGTGTTTTCAACGATCGCAGAGCGGAACACAATCCTTGTTGCTTCGGAATTCAAGGGCTGGGTGCTTGATTTCGATAAAGAAACAGTAATTGCGCCGAACAGTACCGCGTATCAGATCGATTTTGGAGCCCGCAATTTTGAGGTCATCGATATGCTCGACATCGGCAATGCGGACGCGCCGCCCGCAGAGACGGAAGCTGTGCACGAGTACAAGCTCGATGGCATTTCGGCCGCCGTCAGCCAGCTATTCAATATTGATGGCGAGACGACGCTGGAAGAAGACGCACGCACCTACACCACCTTCGAGGAGTTCAAGGTCTCCTCCAGGCCCGGTGAGCGTCTGATCATCGCGAAGCGCTACGATGCCGCCATCGGCCAGTCCCTGCGCGTATTTGCAGATGATCAAGAGGTTGGAATCTGGGATCTTCCGAAGAAGGACTTCTTCTTTGGCGAAGAGATCTTCGTGATCCCCGGAGAGTTCATCACCGGCAACCGAACGGAACTAAGGTTTGAGTTCGTTCCGGGTCCCGGCAGCGATCAGGCGAACAGTTTCTATTACTGGATCCTGAAGGATGCCTGAGAACCACCCCAGTAGAACTTGGGGACGAGGACAGATGTCATGCCGGTGAGCTGCCCCGTATGCAGCGCCGAGTTCAAGACCGCCCAGGGCCTGGCGGGGCACCAACGGTTCCGACATGCAGACGCTGAGAAGGATGCGGAGGCCAATCGGTCGCAGCGCCAGCGACTGGACATGCTTGAGGGCTACGAGGCTGACTCGCTGATTCCGCCCACCACAGCAGTTCTGATCGCGCGGCTCAAACGCAGATATGGTGATCGACGCGGCATGAAGGGCGATACCAACTGCGTGGTATGCGGCGCCGTTTGCCGCACACCGCAGGGCCTCGCCGGCCACATGCGCCATCGCCACAGCGCAGGCTCATCGTCAACCGCAGGCAAAGACCTGGGCAAGGCCGCAGATCTGCTTCGCTACCTGCACGCGACAGAACTCCCCGAGCCGATCACAGAAGCGGTCTGGGAGAAGATATTCCGACTTTCCGGTTTCCGCTGGTAAACACCCACTCCCTGCGGCGCTTGTCGCGCGCCCATGGTGGGAATACCATCTGCGCGCCGCAATGCGCGGCTCACAGACGCGGACAGTTCGAATTCGGAGCGGATTTATGGGCAGCGAGAGTTCACAGACCCCCCAATCCCGACAGGCAGAAACTGGTGGGAGAGTCGTCTATTTCAATGGCGAGATAGTGCCCGAAGCCGAGGCGCTGGTCTCATTCAGAGATCGAGGCTTCAAATACGGCGATGCGGTATTCGATACCACCAGGACGTTCGGCCACGAGATATTCCGTCTGGACGAACACATCGACCGCCTGTTCAAATCTCTCCGCTATCTCCAGATCGACCCGGTCCTGAGCGCCGATGAGTACAAGTCGATCACCATGGAAGTGCTGGAGGCCAATCTCCCACTCATCGCGGGTGATAACGACTACTGGGTGACTCAGCGAGTCTCCCGGGGCATCGACTCTCCGGATATCGACGCGACCACCGAAGGCGGGCCGACCGTGATTATCGAATGCCTGCCACTACCGCTGAAAGAACGCGCCACGCTTTTCCGCGATGGGATTGAGGTCGTTATCCCCTCCATCCGTCGAACTCCGCCCGATGCCCTTAGCCCGAGGGTGAAGACGAATAACTACCTGAACCTGATCATGGGCGACCTCGAAGCGAAGGCCCGAAATCCCAAGGCGTGGGCCATTCTGCTTGATTCGTCAGGGAACCTGGCCGAGGGCATCGGGTCCAATTTCTTCACCGTCACCGACGGCGTTATCCGCACGCCCCGCAGCAGGTTCGTGCTGGGCGGCATCAGCCGGGACACAGTGATGAGCCTTGGCAAGCAGCTCGACATACCCATCATCGAGGAAGACATAGACCTCTATGACGCCGTGAACGCCGACGAAGTGTTCCTGACCTCAACGAGCCTCTGCGTGTGCCCCGTTTCGTCCGTCAACGGAGTGAAGATTGGCGCCGATATTCCCGGACCAATCACAAAGGCGCTGACCAACGCATACATCGACCTCGTTGACTACGATTTCGTATCCCAATATTTGAGTCGCCTGGAAGCCTGAGCTTAAGAGCTCCTGGAGCGAGACGTTGGCACCATCCGCCCGTCGAAGTCGCAGCAAGTTGATGACCGAGGCCGAGGCGGTCGAGCGATTCGTACATGACGGCGATACGATCTACTGCGGCTTCACCGTCGTTCCATACGGGCTGACGTTCGAAATAATCCGGCAGAACAGACGACGCCTGAACGTCGTTGGATCTTCCAATGTGTTTAGCGCGATGTTGCTCGCCCTGGCGGGATGCGCCGACAGGATGGAGACGGGATACGTTGGCGGAACCCTCACCAACGGCCCCATCAACGAGATGATGAAGGACGGACGGCTCCGCTTTGAGGACTACTCGAACCTGACGATGACGCTGCGCTTCATGGCCGCGGCACTGGGAATGCCGTTCGTTCCAACGAACTCGTTCCTGGGTACCGACTACCTCACCCAGGAGGTTCTCGAACACGAGCACGGCCTGGCGTCAGACCGAATTCGGCCGGACGGCAGCGTCGCGCCGAAGCTGGCGGTAATGGAGTCTCCGTTTACGGGTGAAAAGACGGTCCTGCTCAGCCCCTGCAGACCCAACGTCGCCATGATCCATTGCCAGAGGGCGGACGAGGACGGAAACGTGCAGGCGTGGGGGCCGCTGGCCGACTCGAAATGGGCGCTCTGGGCCGCCGACATCGTGATAGTAAGCGCCGAAGAGATCGTGCCTTCTTCCGTAATCAGGACCGACCCCGGACGGACCGTGATTCCAGGATTCCGTGTGAGCGCAGTCGTTGAAAATCCGCTGGGCGGCCACCCCGGCCCGGTCTCCGGCTACTACTATCGCGATAAGCACTTCTTCGCGCTCGCCGGCCAGCCGTTCAAAGACTGGGACTCAGCGACAGAGTTCTTTGACAAATGGGTCTACGGCGCGCCGACCCGTGCCGAATACGTCCGCAAGTATCGTGACGCATTTGGGGACGAGTTGATGGACGATATCATGGTCAAAAATCCCATCGTTCCTGAACAGCCTGCGAAATCCGGGTGGCGCTAGAGCCATGGCCCCTGCGACTGGAGACGCGCCGGACCGCGGCTACGATCCCATCGACATGCAGTGCATCGCGGCGGCGCGCGAGGTGGCCGCGAACGAGACGGTCATTGTCGGGATGGGGCCTCCGCTCCTGGCAGGGTCGGTCGCCAAAAAGATTCACAGGCCGGAGATGGCCTTCGTCACGGAGGCAGGACCTATCGACTGGACGCCGTCCGATGGCGTGCCCGCTCCGAACACGATCGCCGACCCCGCGATGACGGAGGGGTCCGCGATGGTCACGGACATGCTCGATGCGCTTGGCCTGTTCGTGATGGGAGGACGGGCCTCTGCCGCAATGTTCCAGGCCGCGCAGATCGATCGCCTCGGAAACCTGAACACCATTCTCGTCGGAACCTACGCCAATCCGGTGCGGAGATTCCCCGGCACCGGCGGCAACGCAGATGGCGGCGCGTCAGCCGGGCGGATGATCTCCACCGTGCCTCTGGAAAGCAGGCGCTTCAGGGAGAGAGTCGATTTTCGCACGACGGCCGGCTATCTGGAGGGGCCGGGCGCCAGGGAAGCGGCTGGATTGCGTCCGCAGGGACCGAACGTCTGCGTGACAACCATGTGCATATTCCGATTCGACACCACGGACGGGGGAAGAACCGGGAGTTGCGAGATGTACCTCGACGGCCTGTTCGACGGGGTGAGCGTGGAGGACGTGAAAGCGATAGTCCCGTGGGATCTCCAGGTAGCGTCCGATCTCGTCCTGGTCCCGCCGCCGACCTCTGAAGAGTTGGAAACGATCAACGAGCTGGATGCCGAGCGGGTGTACCGGGTGCCGGGCCGCTATTGATGATCGGATTCCCGTCTATCTGGCTTCGCCTCCGGCCGAATTCCCTGTCCTCTTTCGCCGTTGACCGGCTCGCCGGGGATTATTAGCGTCCCCGCCGTGCCAGACGCCAATGACCCCAGAGATCGCAACGACCTCCGGCAGACGCCCCATAAGCCGCTGACACCCGCCGCCGGTCTATTCGCGCTGTTCCTGTCGATCCTGTGGAGCGGCAACCCCATCGCGATCAAGTCCGGCCTCGATGACGCCCCTGCGCTCAGACTCGGCTGGATGCGGTTCGTCGCCGGAGGCGTCGTCGTTCTGATCTGGGCCATATACGTCCGCGCCGATCTCCGCATAAGGCGCGGTGAGTGGTTGCCGCTGGTGGCTCTCGGAGTGCTCTTCTCCGTTCAGATCGCCTTCATGAACATTGGCCTCACCAGAACGACGGCCGGCCACAGCGCGATCTTGACGGTGACATTCCCAATCTGGGTCGCCGTTCTGGCGCACTTCTTCGTGCCTGGAGACCGCCTCAATATCCAGAGCCTCATCGGCGTCATCACGGCATACGCCGGCATCCTGGTGCTCTTCGCCGATAGCCTCGGCCTGGACCGCGACCTCCTGATCGGAGACCTGTTATCGGCCATCTCGGGTTTTCTGCTGGGCGCACGCCTGGTCTACAACGCTCGTATCGTCCAGGAGCTTCATCCCGCCAAGCTGCTGCTCTCGCAGGCTGTCTTCGGCATTGCCATATTTCTCGTCGCCAGCTCGCTATTTGAATCGGAAGAATATGTCTGGTCCAGCAAGCTGGCCGTATCGATTCTCTACCAGGGTGTTGTAATCGCCGGGTTCGGCTTCATTGGGAATCTATGGCTGCTCAAACGATACTTGCCCTCTCAGGTAAGTGTGATTTCACTCTCACAGCCTGTGTTCTCGATTTTCGCGGCCTGGGTAATTCTTGGCGAGGAGTTGAACTCAGCGCTCTGGATCAGCGTAGTTCTTGTCATGATCGGAGCCGGATTGGTACAACGGGGCCGCATGCAGATGCAGGCCAGAGCAGCCGCAGTACAACAGGCCCCAGGTGCATGAGATGCACGGCCTTCACGGCTCGATACGCCGCTTGATACCCGGGGCCGGCGACGCTATCGTTTTCACTATCCGGGCGCAGCACAGCCAGTCTGGAGCCAGATGCAAATTCCTCCGCGAATTCCACCTATGCGAAGTCAATTCACTCTAAGACGCAGAACCTTGCTGGCCGCGCTGGCGTTCGCCATCGTCGCCCTCGCCGCGTGCGGGGGCGACGATCCCACAGCCATCCCTGTGGCCACCGTTCAGCCCATCGGGCCGCAGACCGAAGAACAGGCGATTCAGGGTGTGCGCGACTTCCTTGCCGCACGCAATTTCGAGGGGGAATTCAACTGTCTTGAGACGCTGGAGGCCGGCGAGGTTCGATGGACGGCTACCAGACCGAACGAAAGCCAGTGGGCGGTTACGTTAAGGGCCGATCCTCCGGCGTTGCAATTTAACGTCCACTCATGGGCCATATTCACTCTGGATGGACGTACAGAGAGCAAACGCGTCCCCTGTTGACCGAAGCGAGATGAACTAGACCTGCCCCGGGAGGCATGAAGTGGCATCCTCGATAACCCCGACAACCCCGGTGTTCCCGGGCAGCAAATGGAACATCGCGTCGCCCGAAGAGCTGGGGTTCGACAACGCCCGGCTGGAATCGGCGGCCAGATGGCAGGCAGACCGAGACGTCGACCTTCCGTTCAGGCTGCTGGTCGTCCGGCACGGCCGCATCGCCGGGGAGTGGAACCGCGGCATCGGCCCGGAGGACCTTCAACGGCAGGCGTCGGCAAGCAAGTCGACGTACGGGTGCGTCCTCTCCATCGCGGTTCGGGAAGGCAGGATCGGCTCAGCCGACGACCGCGTGGTTGACTATTATCCCGAGATGATGGACGTGCCGCCGGGGAGGGGACCGAAAGAGGGCAGGCATGCCTTCCCGGAGAACGCCGGCATCACCTTCAAGCAGCTCATAGGCAACGTCTCCGGCTACATGAAGCCCGGTGAGGCGCCGGGGCAGGTATGGCACTACCAGACTTACGGAATGAACATCCTCTGCCATGCCGTGGCAGCCCAGTACAGCCTGTACAAGAGCGACGACCCCGAGCGCGGCGGCGGAATGGGCAAACTCACGCAATGGAAGATCCGGGATCAGATCGGCGGTGGCTGGTCCTGGTCCTGGGGCAATTTCGACCTGCACGCCGGGGCCAGACTGGGCATATTCGGCTACAACACGAACTACGCCATGACGGCACAGGACATGGCTCGCTGCGGCCTGCTCTGGCTCAACTACGGTCGCTGGGGAGATGAGCAGGTCATTCCGGAGGAGTGGATCAGGGAAGCGTCGGTGACAAACCATTGGATCAAGGAAAACGAGCCTGAGGAGAACTGGCTATACGGGCTCGGATACTGGGTCAACGATCACGGGGTGGCCTGGCCCGATCTGCCGGGTAATTCGTTCGCGGCATCGGGAGCGGGCGCCCAGCACATCTGGGTCGCGCCCGACCTGGGCATCGTAGTCGTTCAGAGTCCGGGCACATACGGCCAGATGGACCGCGAGGGCGCCGCGGCGACCATAGAGAAAATCCTGGATTCACTCGCTTGAAAATAGACGTAAGGTAAAGACCCATGACGCTGGCTCGCGACTACGACATGCGATACGGCCGAAATCTGGTGAAAACCGATTCGGCTGAATGGCCGCGTTACGTAGTCGTGAGTACCCCGACGGCCTGGAAGACGGCGAAGTCTTTTCTTGCGCGGGAGCCGGCAGGGCTCGTATTCAACGAATGGCTGGACCGTACACATCTGGAGGAGACGGCTGCGTCGCTGCCCGATGATGCCGAACTCGCGGTGGGCATCGGCGCCGGACGCGCTCTTGACCACGCGAAATTGGTCGCCGAACGGAAAGGGATTCCGCTCGTGCAGGTTCCGACGGTGGTCTCAACCGGCGCGATCATCCACAGCCTGTGCGGAGACTGGGCCGGCCGGGTCATCCACGGCTGGGCGGCCGACGTGGTGGCCGAGTATGTTCTCGTCGACTACGAACTGGTCCTGAAGGCGCCGGAACGGCTGAACACCGCCGGACTTGGCGATGTCCTCTGCGGGTACGCGGGCCTCAGCGAGTGGCGGTATAACACCGCGAAGGGTATCGGCGAGCCCTTTGACGAGTCGCTCGCCGCCGTGGCAATCGACCACCATCGAGAGATCGTCGATGGATTCCCACCCACGCTGGCCGACGATGGATCACTCACCGATGCGAGCGTAAAGTTCATCATGCAGGCGGTTCAGGACCGGGACGACCGTATGCTCCGGCACCCTGCCGCGCCGGGCGCGGACCACAGCTTCTGTTTCAGCGTGGAACTTGCCAATGACCGCTACTGGATCCACGGTGAGACGTGCGCCCTGGGCGCCGTCATGGTGGCATGGCACACCGAGCAGAATCCCGAGTTGCTGATAGACCGGCTGGACAGGTGCAAGGTTCGGTTCAGGCCGCGTGACCTCGATATGTCCGAGGATGAGCTAAGAAGGGGCCTGGAGGCGCTCCCGCTGTGGATGGGTGATGCGGAGAGCGGTCGCGATATCAACTCGGTGATGCGCCACGACCCGCTCGTTGGCGAGCGGTTCGATCAGGCGTGGGCCTGGCTGGAAGGGGTTTAACGAATCTCGCGATGTATGCGATGACCATCGTCGGCGGCCGCGGAGAGAGGCTCAGGCCGTATACCGATAATGTTCCCAAAGCCATGGTCGCGATCAACAACCGGCCGCTTCTGGCCTACCAGGTCGACTGGATGCGCGCCAACGGCGTGACCGACGTCGTTTTTCTCTGCGGCCACCTCTCGGAAAAGATCGAGGAGTTCGTGGGGGACGGCTCTGATCTGGGAATCCGCGCCCACTATTCGCTCGAAGAGACGCCGCTTGGCAGGGGCGGGGCGGTCAGGAAGGGGTTCGATCTGGTCCCGGCCGATGAGGAGCGCGTTCTCGTCGTGAACGGCGACGTTTTGACGGACCAGCCGCTCGATCCGCTGATCGCGCTCCATCAGGAGAAGTCGGCAACTGCGACCATGATGCTGATTCCGTATCCAAGCCAGTACGGGATAGTGCAGTTCTCAGACAACGGCCTGGTGTCATCGTTCGATGAGAAACCAGATCTTCCGCACTGGATTAACGGCGGGGTATACATATTCGACCGTTCCATCGAGACGCTTCTTCCGGAGATCGGCGACCACGAAACAGAGACATTCCCGGCGCTTGCCAGCGAGAAAAAACTCGCCGCCCTGGCGTCTTCGGCCTTCTGGACCAGCGTGGAGTCCGCCAAAGAAATGCGCGATGCAGGAGATCGATTCGCCACGCTCGGACAGTAGGGCGCTGCGGGGCACAATCCTGCCGCATCCGGTAGAGTACCGGCCTTGAGATCCATGCCCGCGTCGAGATCCTGATACAGGAGAGAAATTGTGGCAGACCGACCCAACATTGTCTTTCTGCTGCCGGATCAACTTCGTCCGGATTTTCTCAGTTGCTACGGCGCGGATTTCATCGATACGCCCAACATCGACAGCCTTGCCGCCCAGGGCGTCAAATACGATCGCGCCTACTCCGGCTCGCCGGTGTGCGTCCCCGCCCGCACTGCGCTCCTCACGGGCATGAATGCGGTGCGAAACGGCGTTACGGACAATCTCCATCGCGTACGGGCCGATTACGCGGAAGCCGGCATTGCGACGTGGCCCGGGCTCCTGGCCAGGTGCGGCTACTACACGGCAGCCATCGGCAAGATGCACTTCTATCCCTGGGACGAACTTCACGGGTTCCAGTACCGCGTGGCCTGCGAGGACAAGCGCTGGCTAAACGTCCGCGACGACTACTTCCATTACCTGCGCGAGCGCGGCCTTCGCAAACTGCACGGCAACGAGCACGAAGGCTACTTCGACAACAGGGGCGCCATCACTCATGACCTGCCGTGGGAGCACTCGTGGGACAGGTTTGTGGGGCGCGAGGCATGCAACTTCATCGATAAGTACGGAGGCGACGGGCCGTTTGCCATGATGGTCGGCTTCCCGGGTCCCCACTGCCCGTACGATCCGCCCTTCGACTTCCCCGAGGTCTTCGCGCCCGAAGACATGCCCGACTCGATTCCGGACGCCGGAGACACTCCACTACTCCGCCAGAACAACGTCGATGGCAACAAGCGTCCCTGGAACGGCGTCGACTACACCGAGTTCACGGAGGCTCATAAGAAGAAGATTCGCGCCCACTACGCCGCCCTCGTCAAGGGCATCGACTATGAGGTGGGCCAGATTGTCGAATCCCTCCGGGACAAGGGACTGCTCGACAACACGATCATCATTTTTGCCACCGACCACGCGGACTACCTGGGCGACCACAACCTGATCGGCAAAGCGTCGTTTTTCGAGACCTGCATGAAGATTCCGCTGATCGTGCGGGTTCCCGGAATGCCAGGGATGAAACAGGGCACCGTTTCCAGCGATCTGGTGGAGTTGCGGGACATCACCGCTACGATGCTCCGTTTCGCAGGAGTAGACGTGCCGTCCAACATGGACTCGCAGACCCTGCCCGGCCTGCCTGTGAGCGACCCTGTCAGCGACGTAGGGCCACGCACGCGGATCTTCGGCCTCCTAACCGACGGTTGGATGATCAACGACGGCCGGTGGAAGCTCGCCCGCTACAGCACCGGCGAAAGCGTGCTCTTCGATCTGAACAGCGACCCGCTGGAACAAGACAACCTGATTGCCGACCCGGAGCACGCCGCTGAATTGCG
>JADFHP010000154.1 GCA_022567135.1 Chloroflexota bacterium | reverse complement strand
TCGCAGGGTGAGTTTGGGTTCGGCGGGGTCGGTGATATCGGCAAGCAGGCCGCCGAGCAGGGGCGCGGGAACGGGAATCCAGGCCATGTCTGGCGGGAACGGCTCTGGCACTACTGCACCCCTTCCGGCGTTGCCGTGACCAGGCGGGCGGCGTCTACGAAGCGGGCGTACCTGTCCTGCACAGCCAGCATGATGGAGTCGGTGGGACCGTGGCGGTGCTTTGCGACGATGATCTCGGCCAGGTTGTGCGGGTACGGCTCACCGGGGTGCCGGCTCGCCCAGTCGTCCTCGCTGGTGATTTTGTCCTCGCGGTGGATGAACATGACGACGTCTGCGTCCTGCTCGATTGAACCGCTGTCTCTCAGGTCAGATAGCTGCGGCCGGTGGTGCGTGCGCTGTTCGATGGCGCGGCTGAGCTGCGAGATGGCGAGCACGGGGATGTTGAGATCGCGTGCGAGTCCTTTGAGGGAGCGCGAGATCTCGCTGACTTCCTGTACGCGGTTGGCGTCGCCGCGCCACCTGCTTCCGCCCTCGATCAGTTGCATGTAGTCGACGATGATGAAGTCGAGTCCGCGTTCCATCTGGAGGCGGCGCGCCTTGGAGCGAATCTCCACGACGCCGAGCATAGGCGTGTCGTCGACGTATATCGGCAGGTCCGACAGGCGTCCGATGGAGTCCGAGATTCGGGCGTCTTCCGCGTCGCTTGTGAGGTGCATTCGGAGGCGATGCGTGTCGACCTGCGCCGCCGCCGAGAGGAGCCTGAGGGCGACCTGTTCCCGACCCATCTCCAGGGAGAAGATCCCCACGGTCATGCCGCTGGCCGCGGCGTGTTGGGCGATGTTCAGGCCGATCGTAGATTTGCCGATGCTGGGCCGGGCGGCGAGGACGAGCATGTCCGAGCGCTGCAGGCCGCCGAGGAGCCGGTCGAGGTCCCGGAACCCGGTCATGATCGGCTGGTTGCTGCGGTCAGCCGGGTCGCTGAGGCCGGCGGCGTCCTCGAGGTAGGTGTCGAAGACCTCTCTGATCAGCGTGAAGTCGCGGGTGCTGTGGCCGGTCCGGATTCTGAAGAGCAGGTCTTCAGCCTGGCTGAGCGCGTTGTCGATATCCGGGTCGTCGTCGTAGCCGATATCGGCGATCTCGTCGGCGGTTGTGATCAGCCGTCGCATTGTTGCGGTGCGGTGGACGAGCCGTCCGTAGTGTTCGGCGTGGACGGAGGTTGGGACCACGGAGACGAGGTGGCTGAGGTATGCGCTGCCGCCGACCTCTTCCAGGCGGCCGTTGCTTTCCAGCTCGTGGCTGACGGTGACCTGGTTTATCGCCTCGCCCCTGTTCAGGAGATCGAGGCACGCCTCATAGCACCACCGGTTTCGTTCCCGGTAGAAGTCTTCCGGATTGAGGAAACCGGAGACCTGTCCGATCGTTTCGGAGTCGATGAGCAGAGAGGCGATTACCGACTCTTCGGCTCTTATGTCGTGGGGTGGGAGTCTATCGGCGAGCAAGCACCGTTGGCCTTATTTAGTCTCCTCGGAATCCCCGTCAGTGCCCTCTGTCTCCGGGCTCTCTGCTTCAGTCTCGGTCTTGGTCTCGGCAGACTCTTCATCGCTGTCGGCCTTCGCTTCAGGCTCTGGCTCTGCTTCTGGCTCGGGTGTCTCGCCCCTTGCCGCTGCAGCCAGCGCGTCGTCTTCGGCCTGGGCCCTGGCGATTGCTGCTGCGATGAAGTCTTCCTGCTCGACGGCCTGCTGGATGGTGACGGGCTCTTCCATCACGAACTCTTCCGAACCGTCTGTATCTGCCTCGACCTGTACCTCGATCTCACAATCGACGTCTTCGAACAGTTTGATCGGCAGTTTGATGCTGCCGACCTGCCTGATTGGCGCCGGAATGCGGATGCCCCGTCTATCGATGGGGCGGGCCGTCATTTCTGAAAGCTCGTTGGCGATCATCACGTTGGTGACTGATCCATAGAGGCGGCCGGTCGGGCCGGCGCGCATCTTGATTACTACGGGCTTCTTCTCCAGCTCCTCGGCCACGACGCGCCAGTCTGATGCCTCCTTGATGCGTCGCTCCGCGGCAGCGGATCTGAGAGCCGTCGCCTGCTGGAGGGCCGCCTTGGTGGCAAGTGTCGCCATGCCCCTTGGAATCAGGTAGTTTCGGCCGTAGCCGTTCTTGACCTCTTTGACATCGCCGGCCCTGTGATTGGGCGCGACATCTTCCAGAAATAAGACCTGCACTTGGGATTCCTTGCGTGTGACAGACACGGTTGTCCGCCGCCACGAGACTATCGGATATTGCTCGGATTTCTAATGGTTCGCTGACCCTTGTAAAGCGAGTTGTCCTCGTTTAACGGACGGGCTAGCGAGATTGCTCTCCCCATTATCCACAATTATGGGAGACGTGTGGAAGACCAGATATCTCTGGGCCCGTCTGGGGCGGAGGATTGGGTAGCCGCGGGGCTTGCCCCGCCCTTCACGGCTGAATTGTGGGCCGGGCCCCGCCCATCCCGCGTGGACGGCCAGTCGGGGCTCGGAAGAGGCAAGCCTCTCCCCTACGGGGTCCGGGCAGGCCGGCTAGCGGGCATTGATTACCAATTTCCGGCTTGAGTAGTCGGAGCGTGCGAAGCGTTCGCCCAGATTTCGATACGGATCGTACGTGACCATCCCGAACAGCTGGTGGTCGCCCGGCTGATCGGGAAGTGTGATGGAGGTGTCGATGATGACCTCTTCCCCGGCCTTGATATCGGCGATGTGAACGGTGTCGCCGTTGAACGGAATCTGCTGAAAGTCCAGGAAGAGCATCAGTGCTTGAGTCGCGTCGCCTATATTTTCGAACCGGCTCGTCCAGGTTCTGAAGTTGTACTCGCCGCCGGCCTCACCCTCGTCGACGCTCATCTGATTTTCTTCACGCATGGGGTGGGTTGCCGCCGTCCTGGCGAAAAACGCGGCAGGACCGCCTCGGATGTCGGGAGGGGTTGCCTGGCCCAGGCTTTGAGTCGAGAGAGCACGGGCGGGAGTGTCGTCTCCGCCCACAACCACTCTGACCCGATAGTCCATCATGAAGACCCTGAGCAAGTTATAGCCGGTTGCCGACCGGAGAGCCGCCTCGATATCGTCATGGCCGTAGCCGTTGTATGGATCGTCGAAGAGCACAAGCTGGATGTCGTGCGCGCCCGGGGCAAGGTTGCCGAAGTTGACGGGTACTGCAAGGGATCGGCCGGGCAGTGTCTTGAACTCGTGTAGAAGCCCGCTGATCCCGTCCATCTCGAACTCGACCTGTTTGTAGTCGACTATTGCCGTGACCAGCGCCGTTCCCTCAAAGCCAGAGAATGTCGCGAACACCAGGTATGGCGTGAACAGGTCTCCGGTAACCACGGAAACCTCTTCTGCGGTCTCGAACGGCCAGGGCTGGGGATTGCCCATCGGCGTGTCGTTGGGATCACTCGACCACAGAAAGCCGGTGCTGAAGCCGTGGCCTGTTTCACCTTCGCCGCGCGGAGCCAGGGTGGTAATCGAGAGCCCGCGAATTCCCACGTTCTCGGATAGCGACCGGTGTTCGACGACGTCGCTGATGAACGCCGGCCGCTCTGTCGTTGGTGAGGTATCCCAATCGTAGTTCTCGTAGTAATCGGCGGGAGCGGGCAGGTACGGCTCGCCTTCGCCCCACTTCTGGAGCGGTATAGAGACTGAAGATTCGACAATGGTTATCTCGCGCGTGCCGGGGTCCTGTGTTGCAGAGAAAGGCGCGACCGGTTCGGTGTCCGGAGCAGCGGTGTCGCCAGACCGCGCGGGGGCTTCCGTGCCGCAGGCGGCTGCGAGCGCGAGGCTGAGGAGCATAAGAGGAATGAAAAGTTTTCGATGCATCCGATTACCAGCCTGTTGAGGCATATCGTATCTGGTCCGATGCCCAGATACCCAGATTATTATTGTCGGTGCGGGATGGGATTCCATGTTCCAACGTTGAGGCCGGGGCAGTCATGGGTGCGTACCCTGAATATCCGGTCGGGGTGCGATGGTGTATCTCACCCTCGGCGTAGGATCAGGGTGATTGGATTTGCCGGACCGGGAGTTCAGAGTGTTCGAGGCTAGAGGGTGCAGGGCATTGCGCTCTGACTACGATACCGATCCAGAACGTCGCAGGGCCATAGTGCGTGCGTCGAGCCGTTATTCGACCACGGAAGATATCCATCCGATCGTTGCCGGGCGACTCGCAGCGGAGGGTGCCCGCGGTGGCCCAGATGTCTCTGGACTATATGAGGATTGGGGTGTTTGCGGCCGAGCCGAGTGCGAATCACCCCCGGAGGGCTGGCTGTTTCACAGGGGCGGTGCCGGCCCCGTCCGTCCCGCCCCTAAACGCTATTCGCCAGCCACGGAATCGCCACGCCGAAGAGCCCCACGAACAGCGCGTACTCGAACAAAACGTGCGATCGAATCGGCCGCAACAACCCCAGCGCGACAGGCGCGGTGCTGACGGCGAATATCAATATGAAGATGAGATATGGGATGCTCGGCACCGGCGCGAACCCGGTTCCTACCAGGTCCGCCAGCAACGTAGATAGCAGGGCGAGCAACGCGCCCACCACGCCCAGCCCCGGCACAAGCGCGGCGATGCCGATGAAGACCACCCGGGGGAGCGCTGTCGCATCGTCATCCCTGAACCGCCGCTCGATCGCGTCCGGCATGAAGTAGACCACCGCGTACGTCATGTGGCCCACGAACACCAGCCCCATGATCAGGCCCAGCAGCGCGCCCGCAAGCGCCACCTGCATCAGGACTTGCCACCAGAATTCCCGCCCGGCTCGGGCGGCCACCAGGCTTGCGTAAGCTCGGAGCGCCAGCCGCGGCTCTGCAGCAGCAGCTGCCAGGCCACGCCAAGCTCCCGGCTGTCCGCAGTCGCATATAGAGTCGGCCCTGCGCCGGTAAGCAACACCTCTCTCGCGCCCACGCCGCGGAACGCCGTCCGATACTCATCCATCTCCGGATACGCCTCGTCCGCCACCTGGTCGAAGACGTTGAAGAAAAACTGCGGCGGAACATCTCCGCCACCGCGGATTCGTCCCGCCAGCTTGTGCGACAGCGTTCCGCGCGTGCGATTCCCCGCTGTGAGGAGTGAAAATAGCCGCCCGGTCTTGTTCTCGATCTGAAAACCCGGCGAAAGCAGCACGAACCAGTCGAGATCGGCCCTCGGCAGCGGAGTCACGTCCTCGCCCCTGCCCTGCACGAGCGCCGTGCCGCCCTGCAGCAGATAGGGCACGTCCGAGCCGATCGTCAGCGCCAGTGACGCCAGCTCCCGCGCATCCAGACCCGCGCTCCAGAGCCGGTTCAGCCCCTTCAGCACCGCCGCCGCATCGGCCGAGCCACCGCCCAGCCCACCCGCAGCCGGTATCCTCTTCCGCAGCGTCATATGCACGCCGTCGGAAGTGCCCGCCACCTCTCGAAGCGCCTTCGCGGCTTTCACGACCAGGTTGCCGTCGCCCGCCAGCTCCGGCACGTCGCAATCCAGGCTGATGCCGTCCGACTCCGCAAGCTCGATCTCATCGTGCAGATCGATCGTCTGCAGAACGGACACCAGGTTGTGGTAGCCGTCGTGCCGCTTGCCGAGCACTTCAAGCGTGAGATTTAGCTTGGCGTGCGCCTCCAGCTTCATGACGGCTCGCCGGCTTCCAGCCACGCCTCGTACAGCGCCCCCCAGTCGTCCATGGATAACGTCGCCGGACGCTGAGACGAATCAAGACCGGCCTTTTCGACTATTGCCGCGTACGGGGCCGCCTTGCCTCGAAACCCGACCGCCAGCGAGTTCGGCAATGTCTTGCGCGGAGCCGCGAACCCGGCGCGCGCGAGCGTGAAGAACCTGGCCGTCGATGCGCCGCCAATCGCCGGCCTGGGCCGCAGGTTGAGATGGACGACTGATGAGTGAACCTTGGGCGGCGGCGAGAATGCCCGCGGCGGCGCGTGGCATACGATTCGGACATCGGCGTAGAGCTGCGTAGCCACCGAGAGTAGTCCCATGTCGCCCGGCTTGGCCGTCATCTCCCTGGCCACCTCACGCTGCACCATCACCACCGCCTCTGTCGGCGGCGCCTCGTTCTCGAGCAGGTTCC
>JADFHP010000153.1 GCA_022567135.1 Chloroflexota bacterium | reverse complement strand
CGTCGCTTCTGACATGCACAGGCCCACAAGGGTGCGGGTTCCACAACTCTCGCGCGCGTTTGAGCGGGCGGTCGAGTTGGTCGGCGAAGAGCGCTCACGGATGCTGTTCGAGGACACGCCGAGAAACATCATCGATGGCCGCGATCCTGACCTGGACGGTCCCAGGCCTCCGCTGCCAACGCGCCGCCGCTGGTGGCGGCCCTTCTCGCGCGACCCGGAAGATTAGCCGCGAAATAGCCGTTTGGTGGCCGCGCTCACGCAACCGCGAATGCCCGCGCGACGCGAAGCGCGAGATTGAGGGCCGGGTCGAACACCCGGTAGATCCAGCCTGCGATGTACGCCAGAGCAAACCCGAGCGCCGCGGCGCCGATTACGTCAGTTGCGTAGAACACCCCGACGTATACCCGGGCGAATCCCACTATGAGGCCTAGCGCCATCAGGCTGTACCTGAGTCTGGGGCTGACCCTCCACAACGCGCCGGCCACGGCGAATCCGACCGCCGTTGGGTTGGCCGGAAATGATGGGTCCGTCGCGGGATAGAAGAGCAGGTTCACGTCATCTGGCAGAGCGATGTACGGCCTTGCCCTGTCCCATACGCCGTTGAGGATGAAGATCGCCCAGTTGGAGAGAGCGATTGCCATGACGCCCCGGAACGCGGCGCGCTGCCATTCGTGGCGCTGCTCCGGGGTGGAGCCGGCGAATATCGTGCCGATGATCACGAGGGCGAAAAGCGGGGGAATCAGGTAGTCGCCCGCCAGGATGCGCACCGTCCAGTCGAGAGGCCCCCAGTCACCGACGAGGCCGTTCAACCAGAGTGTGATCTCGGTGTCGAATCGGTTCATCTCGAGCGCCACCGGTTGACGATCATGCGGATGCCGCCCCACTCGTGATCGCCATCGAACTCGCCCCGCACAATCTGACGCCAGTCGGCTCTCGCGGCCGCCAGGGACGGACGGACCGCGGCGGCCCATGATGCGTTCTTCAGCAACTCGACGCCCCAGAAAATATTTCTGGAATAGTCGATCTCGCGAAGCCCGCGATTGACCACCGACGAGATGAGAAACGTGCTGATCAGCGCCAGTCCGGCCGCGAGCGGAAACCAGATCCCCTGCGAGCCGCCGGACAGTCCTCCATCGACGTCGTTCAGGTTATGAGCGCCGCCAAGACCGCTCCACCCGGCCGTGTCCCACACGACGGTCAGGCCGTCGCGCCCAATAACACCAGGGGAGACTCCACCGGCCGCGGCGTCTGTGGCTTCTGGCCCCCAGGGGCCTGCCGCCCACAGTGGAACGGTGAAGAAGTAAGCGAACGCGACCACCATCAAGACAGCGCCAAACCAACGAGCGGCGCGCGGTGATGGGAGGAAAAGCATCCCCCTCAAGCCACCGTAAGACGCGCCGATCTGCACGACGCCGAGCGTGGCCACGTACATCGCGATCAGATAGTCGCGAAGAAAAAGGTTTCCGATGTCGTGCGGAGTCATCGAGGCTCAGGCTGCAACCCGCGTCGCTCCGGCATCAATTGGCGATGGGCGGTGATCGGTACTGATTAGCCGCCGCCGGGAGTAACGGGGGTACACCAATCCAGATACTTTTCGTTGTTCCCGCTGACCACGTCGAAGTACAGATCCTGAATCTGTTTGGTCACCACTCCTATATCGCCGGTGCCGATCGGGCGGTTGTCCAGCTCTCCCATCGACGTGACATGCGCGGCGGTGCCGGTCAGGAACACCTCATCGGCAAGGTACAGCTCGCTGCGGTGGATCTTCCGTTCCACAACCTCCATCCCCAGCTCTTCCTTTGCCAGTTTCATGACTGAGTCGCGGGTGATGCCCAGCAATTCATTCTCGGTCTCTGCCGGCGTGGAGATGCGCCCGTTTTCGATCATGAACAGGTTTTCGCCGCTGCCTTCCGAAACTGTGCCATCCACGTTCAGCAGTACCGCCTCGTCGAACCCGGCGAGAACCGCCTCCGTCTTGGCGAGAATGCTGGTCGTGTACAGGCCGGCCAGCTTGACGCCGGTTGGCATGATGGCGTCGTCGGGCCTGCGCCACGACGAGGTCTGGCATCTGATAGCCCGGTCGTTATCGATGTAAGAACCGAAAGGGATGATCATCAGAGCGAAGTCGCTCTCGATTTCATGGAGTCTGAGATTGGCGATGAGCTGCTCACTCTTGAATGCGAGCGGGCGGATATAAACATCCTCCCTGAAGCCGTTCGATTCCAGCAACTCCACGGTTATTCTGATGTAGTCGTCGACGCTATACGGCAGTTTTATCTGCAGGATTTTGCAGCCGCGTACGAGCCGTTCGTAATGCTCCCTCAGGCGGAAGATATAGATCTTGCCGTGGGCCTCATTCCAGTTGCCGCGGATGCCTTCAAACGCGGCAGTGCCGTAGTGCAGCGCGTGGGTCATGATTCCCACTTTCGCCTCGGCAAGCGGCACGACCTCCCCGCCAAGAAACGCGTATGGGCCTTGCGCCATGCTGCAGTAGTCCTCCGACACTTTCATGAGCCGCGTTCCGCAGTCATCCGCGGCGCGTGGAAACGAACCGGGTCATTATATGACCCCGCTATGACCCCGCCATCAGAAAGAGGGATGCGAGAGAGGCCGAGGATTCCGGGCAGACTATCCGAGTGCGGCAGGGCCGGGACCATCCGGGCAGGCCTCAAGGCTCTCCTCTCCCTGATGTGTCGCCCATAATCGGGGATAGGAGAGCCAAGCGTGCTCCTTCAAATACGAATAAAACCGGCCATGACCGGCGTGGCAACCGCTGTCCCCCCCGACAATGGCTTCCCGCACGGCCATGAAACCGGCTTGTATCCCCGACGTTAGCGCCGGGAGTCACACCGGGAATCCGTGGTCAACGCGGTCGCGTCAGGCTATTCCCGCGACATCGGATGGGTGAATGCGCGTCGGGGTGGCAGGGTGATACCGCTCTTCGCGAAATTCATGCGCCTCGCGATGCAGTTGGGAATCAGGGAACGTCAGCGAGAAAACCAGTGACGGCGCTCGATCAGCCCCCGGACGTACATCAACTGCCCGACGTGTGTGAGGCCGCCGTGGACCATCCGGTTGAGAACGGCGCCGAGGGGAGTCTGGCCGCCCTCGGGGTTGTCGATGACGTCACTCTCGGCCCCCGGTCCCAGTGCGCCGACATACTCCCGCAACCGGCCCGATGCCAGCGCGCAGTAGGTCGCGACCGCCTCGACCGACTCGGGCTGCAACGCGGACACGTCCGCATCGTTGTTACCCCGGCCGGTGTTGGCAGGATCCGCGGGCAGGCCGAATCGCGCGTGCCAGCCATCCGCATTCCAGATCTGATCGCGACCAAGTAGATGTGAAGACCGCAGGTCCTGCGTCCGGGCGATATGCCACGCCAGCCATGCCATGGGATTGGACTCTTCAGTCGGCCGCCACAGGATCTGCTCCAGGGTCATTCCTTTGAGCGACGCTTGCGTCTCCTCATCTACCTGCTCAAGCAGGTGGCCGATGAACTCAATCAACGCCATTTAATGCATCTCTCCCAAAATTCGGGCCGGTTGCCAGAACGACGTGGCAGTCGCCGCGGACACACGAAATCGAACCTTACGCCAGGTCCCGGTGTTTACGGGCTTGAGGGGGTGTGGGAAGGTTTCCGAATTCAGTGGTATGGCGGCGGAGTCGAGCTTACTTCTTCCATCCACACTTCACATTTCCGACACTGGCGCATGACTATATCGCCGTAGACATCAGAACGGAAATCGACCGGAAGCTCCCTGGCCCAGCATCCATTACAGTACCAGGCCCCGCATCCGCTGCCATGTCGCGGCCAGAGGAACAGCGCCGTCAGCCGCCGACGTTTCGCACCGCAAATATGGCACACCGGCATAATGGAGGATCATACCCGGTAATCGAAAGCCTTGCGTAGAGTCGCTACTATCTTCGCCGCATTGCGCGGTTTTTACGACGAATAACAGTGAATCCCGTCGATCCGAACGAGACGAGGGATTGCGCCCACCTCGTCTCGACCATCATTAAACCTTTGGACGCTCCAGCAACACCGTGACGCCCATATCCTGATACTTGCTGCGGAGCGCTGGATCGTAACTTCGGATCACCAGGGTCGTGTCCGTGTCCGACAACTGCTTCACCACGTACGCAACGCAATCGTCATCCGTCTGCAGCGGATGGTTCGGGTTCGCCTCCCGGCTGAAGCTCAAGTCTGCCGGGCCCCACGATAGGCAGTCAACGCCGGGTTTCGCGAATTTACGGGAGTTGGTGACGGCCTGTATCGACTCGATCTGCAGCCACAACACACCGTGGTTGTTCCACCACTCAGCGTATTCGAGACGCTCGCCGCGGCCTTCCACGCCCCAGCGTGCTGCGCCGCCCCAGCTGCGCTTGCCGAACTGCGCGTAGTAAAAGTAGTCAATCGCCTCCTGAGCCGTCTCCTCAGTCTCCACCTGCGGCACCTCAATACACGCCGGACCGAGGTCGAGGAAATTCCCAACCTGGTAGGAGTAGCGGGTGTGCTTGATTCTGAAATGGACGGGAGTATTGAGTTCCGCGGCGATACCGCTGATCTCGACCAGCTCCGCCTCGCTCCACGGCGAGTGCTGGCTGTCGATCGACAGATAGCCGTAATCGTCGGCGCCAAGAATCTCCTCGAGCCGGGCCTTCGTCGACGTAATTGGCGCGCTCACGCCGATGATGAAATCGCCATCTGCGATGCGCTTTTTCAGATCGTTTTCTAGTGGCATGCTGTCTCCTTGTTAAGAGCTATCGAGCGAATGACCGTGGCCCGAACGGCTACCATCCGGGTGGGTGCAGGTCGTGCCATTCTGTAGCGGCTTCGAACGCAGAGCCGACCTGCACCAAAAGCGGCTCCGAGAGGTGGTGGCCTGCGAACTGCAGCGACACCGGCAGGCCGTCATGGTCGAACCCACAGGGCAGATTGATCGTTGGGATGCCGGCGTAGTCGTAGGGCACCGTATAGCGGGACGTCCAGGGATCCCGATCCGCGGGAATCGGCCCGTACATCTCCTCGGGAGTCACCTCTCCGGCCGCCGTTGGCGAGCCGGGCAATGCCAGAACGTCAACGCCCAGCATCGTGAGCCGCAACTCCCCGTTGCAGGCCGCGCGAATAGACTGCGCCCTGGCGTAATCGGCTCCGGTGCGGTTAGTCCCGTTCTCCAGCCACCCTCTGAACCATGGGCCATACTCATCGGCGCGGCTCGGGTACGTCTCCGCGTGGGCTGCCGCGGCCTCGCTTGAGCAGATCACCGGCCATGCGTCCATGTACTCGCGCAGCCGCTCCGGCATCTTCACCGGCACGATCTCGGCGCCCAGTTGCTCCATCACACGAACTCCGTCGGCCACGGCCTGCGCATAGTCGTCATCCATGTCAGACGACGCGTACTCTTCATCCCAACCGATTCGAAGCCCCCTGACGCCATCTGCCGCCTGCTGCGCCATGTCTGGCACTGGCGCCGGGAGAGAGGTCGGGTCATTGGGGTCGAGGCCTGATATGGCCTGCAGCACCACCCCTGCATCGAATGCGCTGCGGGTCAGCGGACCGACGTGATCCAGGGAGTCGGCCAGAGCCATCACGCCGTAGCGGCTCACCCTGCCCCATGTCGGCTTCAGGCCAACCGTGCCACAGACCGCGGCGGGGAATCGAATCGAGCCGCCGGTGTCGCTACCCAGGGTTCCGTAGGCGAGCCCTGCTGCGGTCGCCGCGCCCGAGCCGCTGGAGGACGCGCCCGGCCAGTGGCCCTCCGCCCATGGGTTTTCCGGATACTGCAGCTTCGGGTTGTAGCCGCCCATCGCCCCTTCCGTCATGTTGAGCTTGCCTAGTAGGACGGCGCCTGCCTCGGCGAGCCGGGTCACCACGGTCGCGTCGTAGTCGGGGACATGATCGGCGAATACGGCCGAGCCACCCATCGTGGCAACGCCCTTCGTGAAGCACAGGTCCTTTACCGCCACCGGCACGCCGTGCAGCGGGCCTTTCCAGTCCCCGTCAGTTATCTCGGATTCCGCAACTCTGGCCTGTGCCATCGCCTGCTCGGCCATTACTGTGGCGTACGAGCGCAGCCTCCCATCGAGAGATTCGATTCTGGCCAACTGAGCCTCC
>JADFHP010000032.1 GCA_022567135.1 Chloroflexota bacterium | reverse complement strand
CGGCAGACACCTGCTCCTCACTATCGCCGGGCTCGCCGGCCCCGGCCGGCTGAGTGGACTCCTCCGCCATCTCGACTCCTCACCGCCGCACGCCCCGCTATGGGATGCCCGGCAAAGGTTTGATAACTAATCCCTAAATACGCAGTAACCGATCGGCACGGCTTCCCGCACGCGCACAGACGCGGAACCCGCACCGCCGATCAACAACAAACAGGCCCCGCCAGACGAGCGGTGAGTATAGCAAAGCAGAAGCCCCGGAGTCGGAGTAGAGCCGGGGAACCGATCACAGGCTCTCCAGGCGCCAGAGCTAAGACTCCATCTGCCGCAGGCGTGGTACGAACACTACGGTCGCCAGCGCCACCAGCACCACCAAGCCGCCATTGATCGCCAGTGCCCACTGCACGCCTATCAACCCGCCTAATGCGCCGAGTTCCAGGTGGCCGATCCATCCGAAGCCGATCGCGAACACCCACCCGCCAACCGCCCTGCCCCGCATCCTGTCGGGCACGTTCAGTTGAAGCAACGTCCACTGCAGCGCGTCGAAGGCGGCCGCCATCGCCCCGATGCCAGCGACTATGAACAGTGAGAGCACAAACAGGTTCGAGCCGCTGAACGCAAGTATCCCCAGCCCGTAGATCAACGTCACGCCGAGCATCAACCAGCCCTTGCGGCGATAGTCGCTGAGCGCCACCAGCCCCATAGAGCCGATCAGGGAGCCCACGCCGGCCATGGTGGTCAACACTCCCAGGCCGATCGCCCCCACCCCGAGCACATCCTTCGCCACAACCGGCATGACCGATAGGAAGGAGAAGGCCAGGATCTCCACCACGATGGCCATCAAGAGAAGCGCCCGAACCGTCGGCAGGCCGCTCATGACCTTCAGCCCGTCAACCACGTCTCCGGCAACAGAACGGCCGGAACGCTCGACCGGCCGCCGCGGAGGCGCGGCTAACGACAGAACGATCAAAATACCGGCGCCATACACGGCCGCGCCTACGAAGAAGACCGTGGAGCCGCCGACAGTCTCAATGAGAATCCCGCCGGCCAGCGCACCGAGTATCCCGACGGCCCGCGTTGCCGTCGACTGAAGTGCGATGCCGTTAACCGCATCCCGCTTTTCGACAATGTCCGTGACAAGCGCCTGCGAAGACGGCATCTCAAAACTGGTGAATATACCTCCGACGGCCACGAGCGCGATTACGGGCCAGATGGCCCCGACACCTCCGATGACCAGCAATCCCAGCAGCACAAGCACCACGCCCTTCATGGCGGACGCGGCGGCAAGCAAGTACCGACGATCGACTCGATCTGAGATTGTGCCTGCAATCGGCGCCACTACCACGCCGGGCGCAGTCTGCACCGCAAACGACAGCGCGGTCAGAAACGTTGAGCCTGTCTGATCAAAAACCAGGAATCCGACCGCCAGCCTGTTCATCCAGTTCGCGAAGCCGAACATGATCTGGGCCGCCAGAAGGCGCCTGAACAGCGGATAGGTGAGCGCTTTCAGAAATGGATACCGGTAGTTTGCGGACGCGTTTTCTGCCGCTTCTTCTGAAACGGCGTGAGTCACCCGGCTCATCGCAGGCTCATCCGGTCCCCAGACTCCCAGAATTCAAGTCTCGAAAGAGGCGGGGAACGGGCTCAGGAAACTCCCAGCTCGGCCTCAACCTCGCCAATCGTCTCGTCGAGCGCGTTCACGATGAAGTCGACCTCATCCCTGGAAATCGACAGTGGCGGGCACATCGCGATTATGTCGCCCGCCCTGAAACTGACGATCTTCTTGTCGTACAACTTCTTCGGAAGCCTGGACATCAGTTCCGCGGTGGCAGGGAACGCCTCTTTAGAGTCCCGGTCCTTGACGAGTTCGACCGCGGCAAGCAGTCCGAGTCCTCTCACATCACCAACGCTCGGGTGCTCGTAAAGAGTCTCCAGTCGCTCCAGCAGGTATTCGCCCATCCGAGCCGAGGCTCCTGGAAGATCCTCGCGCTCCATGATCTCCAGGTTCTTTATTCCTGCTGCGGCAGCAACCGGGTGACCGCCAAAAGTAATCAGATGCTTGAAGGTCTTGCTGTCGTCGCCAACGAAGGCATCCGCCACCCGCTTCGTTGCGATCGCCGCGCCCAGCGGAGCGTAGCCGCTCGTGAGCGCCTTGGCGACCGCGGTGATGTCCGGCTTCACGCCGAACGCGTCCGCGCCGAACCAGGTTCCCAGCCTGCCGAAGCCGGTGATGACCTCGTCGGCGATCAGGATCACATCGTGTTTGTCGGCAATTTCACGCAGCCGATGCCAGTACTCCGGCGGCGGAATCTGGATCCCTGTAGCGGCGGACACCGGCTCCGCGATCATCGCGGCAACCGTATCCGGGCCGGCGTGGACGATCGCGGCCTCAAACTCGTTCGCGGCCGCGATGGCGTTGTCGATCGGGTCTTCAGCATGGGAGTTGCGGTAGGTGTAGATGTTCGGCACGTGGATCGCGCCCGGCATCTCCGGCCCCATCGGGTCCGCAGCCGGATTGCGGCCAAGGCTCACCGCCATCGCCGTGCCGCCATGGTAGGAGTAGCGCCGGGAGATGACCTTGTAGGCGCCCCCCTTGCCCGTCAGGTGCTGATACTTCTTCGCCATCTTGACGGCAGTCTCGACGGCCTCGGAGCCTCCCGACACGAAAAAGATACGGGCGTTCTTATCGTGATAATGACTCGAGATCTTGCCGGAAAGCTCGACGGTCGAAACGCACGCTCCCGGCGCCGGAGGAGACTCGATCTGCATCAGCTGCTCGTACATGGCGTCCGCGATCTCTTTGCGTCCGTAACCAGCAGCCTTGTACCAGAGCCCGCCCATCATATCGAGCAGCCGGTTGCCCTCGATGTCCGTGACCCAGACACCCTCGCCTTTCGTAAATATCTTGAGGCCGGCGTCCCGCCAGGTCGCCGTTTGCTGGGCATGCATGAAGAGATGCTCGCCGGCAATCTGCCGAAGCTCCTCGATCCTCTCGCCCGCCATCGTTTCGGTGGCCATCTCTTCTCCCCGGAGAGTGCGGCTCACGACGCCGCCGAAGGTCTAACTAAACAATTCGCGCCGCACTCAATGTTACGAGCGCGGAGAGGCCTCGGTCTACGTATGAGATGTGGATGCCGGTCAGCTGCGTCCTATGGCTATTTCAGGGCCGAGAGCAACCCGCCATCTACAACCAGAGCCGTGCCGGTCACGAACGCAGCATCATCCGAGGCGAGATACAGCACCGATTTTGCGATCTCCTCGGGCGTCCCCAGCCGTCCCATCGGCTGCTCCGCGGCCCAGCTACTCAGCGCCGCGCCGGGGTCTGCGGGCAGGCCCGTCTCCGCAGCCTTCTGCAGCATCGGCGTATCGACAGGTCCCGGGCAGATCGCCACCACGCGAATCCCGTCCGGACCGTGGTCCAGCGCCATCGACCTGGTAAGTCCAAGAATCGCGGCCTTTGACGTGGAGTACGCGACGGAGTTTGGCCTGCCGCCGAACCCCTGTGTCGATGAGGTATTCACAATGACGCCGCCGCCGCGCTTCACCATCTCAGGCACCGCGAACTTCGAGCACAGAAAGATGCTCGTCACATTCGTGGCCTGCACCCGCTCCCAGTCGGCCAGCGACAGATCGGCCACCCGGCCGAAGCCGGTAATTCCCGCGCAGTTGTGCAATATATCGATGCCGCCGAACGCCGTCACGGTCTGGTCCGCGATCTTCCGGGCGTCCTCCTCCAGCGAGACATCCGCCTCGATGAAAATTCCCTGGCCGCCGGCAGCAATCAGCCCGCGAACCGCGTCCTCGCCGCCACTGCGGTCGATGTCCGCCAGCGACACCGAAGCGCCCTCAGCGGCAAATGCCATCGCCGTCGCCCGGCCAATGCCGGACGCCGCGCCGGTCACTATCGCTACCTTGCCGTCAAACTTCAATTGCCCAGCTCCGTCTCAACAGCTACTCATACGCTCTTCCACGCGGCGACTATGCGTCCGCTTGGATCATGTCGATCACCGGCGCGCGGGCTATCAGTCCCCGCTCCTCCGCCATACCGTACAGCGTCTCGAGGGCCTTGCGGCCATCCTCGCCCATGTCGACCGTATCTTCGTTCACATACATCCGCACAAACCGGCGCCCGTCCTCGCGATCGATTCCGCGCCCGAATCCGAGCGCGTAATCAAGCGCGTCTTCCTCATGCTCCCTGGCGTAGACGATGCTGTCATATAGTGCCTTTGCAATAGACTGCCCGGCCTCACCCAGCCGCCGGTGAATCAGATCCAACCCCAGGGGAATCGGCAGCCCGGTCGCGGCGAACCATTCCTGGCCAAGGTCCATCACCCGGTGCAGACCCTGCTGCTCGTACAGAATCTGGCCCTCGTGCAGCAATATCCCTGCATCGACAGACCCGTCCTGCACCGCCGGAGTGACGGCGTCAAAGTCTAGAAAAACCGGCTCGATCTCATGCTCGAAGAAGATCCTGAACAGCAGCCATGACGTCGTGTACTCGCCCGGAATGCCGATGCGCTTACCGGCAAGCTCCTCCCGCTCGACCGGCTTCATCGTCACCAGCGCCGGCCCGTAATTCCTGCCTATCGACGCCCCGCAGCTCATGATCCGGTACTTGTCGGCAATGGCCGGGTAGTGCGCGGCAGAGACGGCTGTCACATCCAGATCGCCCGTCACAGACCGCCTGTTCAGCGTCTCTATGTCCTCCATCACATGCTGAATCTCATAGCCGGGAACGGTCACCGCCTCTTTGGCCAGCGCGTAAAACATGAAGGCATCGTCGGCGTCAGGACTATGGCCGATGCTCAGCGGTCTCCCGGTCGTCATACTGCTCGTAATCTCCTGCCTATCAAGAGCGTGCGATCAGGCCTCGACCGAGCCGGCGGCTATTACTTCAGCAGTCGATGGCTCCATCTCATAGCGCTCGACGATCTCGTACTCCGTAGTGCGCTGCGCAGGCGCGAATCCGGCGTCCGAGATGAGCGTCTTAACCTCGTCCACTGTCGTCCGGTTATAGTGGCCCGCCTCCAGCATCACCGTCTCGTCGAACAGCGTTCCGCCAAAGTCGTCCGCCCCGAAATGGAGCGAGACCTGTCCGGGTCGCCGGAAGTCGGAGAACCACGAACCCTGGATGTGCGGCACGTTGTCGAGAAATATCCGGGCGAGGGCGATCATCCGGACGTACCGGTTGGCGCCCGCCTCGTCGGCGACTTTCGGCGCCAGGGCCGTGTTCTGCTTCTTGAAGCTCCACGGAATGAACGCCGTAAATCCACCGGGCTGATCCGCGGCGTCATCCTGAACTTCCCGGATGTGGCGCAGGCTCTCGACGATGTCCTCGTCGCGCTCCACGTGGCCGTACATCATCGTCGCCGTCGTCATCCACCCCTGCCGGTGCGCCTCCCGGTGCACGTCCGTCCAGTCCGACACCGCCGCCTTCGGCCACAGCTTGCTCACCTGCGCCTTCACGCCATCGGCAAGGATTTCGCTGCCACCGCCCGGCATCGTCCGCTGACCGGCCTCCCGCAATACCGAGATGACCTCGGCGATCGACTTGCCGGACACCTTCGTCATCTCCATGATCTCCGGCGCCGAGAAGTAGTGCGGGGTTATGTGCGGAAATCTCTCCCGAGTCTGCCTGACCAGCTCAACGTAGTAGTCCATGTCCAGATCGTCGTTCAGACCGCCCTGCATCAGGACCGTCGTCACTCCCTGCCCCGACGCCCGCTCGATCTTTTGCAAAATCTGCTCGACCGACAGCGTGTACGCCGAAGGATCATCAGCGCTTGGCCGGTAGAACGCGCAAAAGCCGCAGTAGGCGTTGCAGACGTTCGTGTAGTTCAGATTCGTGTCCACTACGAACGTAACGATCGGCTCGGGGTTATGCCTCCACCGCCACTCCTGCGCGAGCGGCGCAAGATCGAGCAGTTCGGCCTCGGACAGGAGGAATAGGCCCTCCTCATCGCTGATCCGCTCGGCGTTCGCTACTTTTTCTCTAATAATATCCAGCATCTTTACGGCCTCACGCTGAAATCGACTCAGACTCGCCGGGCCGCCACTGCGGCAACCTCGCGAGGCTCTTGCGGAACCGATCAAGGGACGCGAACTCCGGCGCCCCAAGCCGGTAAGAAAACCCTTGCAGGTACTTCAACTTCTCGTCCTGCGACATGCCCAGTTCTGGCCGCCCGCCGGCGATCTCCTCCAGCAGCTCCATCCCCTGTTCATACGCACGCTCGAGCGCGGCCGCGAAATCGGCCACCATCCCCGGCTCAGCATCACGGCGCGCCATCCAGCGGGCGTAGACGAACGGCAGGCCGCGGGTGTGGTTGTACCACTCCGCGCCCAGGTCATAGACGTGCGGAAAGCCTTCAAGTCCGTTGCGTGCCTGCAGCGCCGGGTCGCCGATCACCAGCGCCGCATCGTGCTCTTCATCCAGGCCGACATACTCGCCCGGCGCGACCAGCCATCGCTCGGCGAACAGGACTCGCAGCAGTTGAACCGATGACGAGGTGTGGTCTGTGACCGCGATTCTTGCGTCGCGGAGTTGCTCGGCCGGCGCCCTCGAAAAGAAGAGAATCGATGTCGATTCACGCATCGTCGCAACGCAGTAGTCGCCGATCGGCACAAGCTGATCGCCCATGCGCAGCACCTCGGCCATCGGCAGCGGCCCGGCGTCCAGCTCGCCGCGCTCCGTAGCGGCCGCCATCGCCCGCGGCGGCATGTCCACGAGATCGGCGGCTTCCGCAGGCAGCGCCCGGTAGAAGACGTCAGAGTTCAGATACGGCATCCTGCCGACTCTAATTCGCATATACCTCTATCTCGTTGTACAGCGCGTCCCGCTCAACCGGCGTGCGGCCGGCGTCCCTGATCAGCCGCACCATCTTCTGCCGCGCCAGCCCGGCCGGCGAGTCGGCCAGCGCGGCGTGGGCGATTCGCTCATGGCCTATCGTCCCGTCAAGATCATCGGCGCCAAAGTTCAGGCCAAGCGACGCCGTTCCCTCGCCCAGCATCACCCAGTACGCCTTGATGTGGGGAATGTTGTCCAGCATCAGTCGCGCCGTGGCAATTACCTTCAGATCGTCCATCGGCGGCGTGTGCCTGGGCACAAGCTTGGTAAACCCCACCTGGTACTGGAGCGGAATGAACGCCAGGAAGCCGCCCGACTCGTCCTGCGTCTCCCGAAGTATCATGAAATGGTCGACCCGCTCCGCGAGGGTCTCGATGTGGCCGTACAGCAGCGTGCAGTTCGTCTTGATGCCCATGCCGTGCGCCATCTGATGGATCTCTATCCAGCGATTGGCGTCGGATTTGCCAGGTAACAGCAGCTTGTGCACCCGCTGTGAAAAAACCTCGGCTCCGCCGCCCGGCATCGACTTCAGCCCCGCCGCTTTCAGGCGGGCGAGCGACTCCTCAGGATGGATCTGCCAGCGCCGCCAGAAGTAATCGATCTCCGCCGCGGTGAAACCCTTGATGTCAATCGACGGATACTTCTCCGCGATCGCCTTAACCATCTCCTCGTAATACTCAAACGGCCACGTCGGATGGTGGCCTCCCACGATGTGGACCTCGTGCATATCGTCGTCCAGGAGATCGAGGATCTCGTCAATCGACAACTCGTACGCGTCCTCATCGCCGGGATTCTTCGCAAAGTCGCAAAAGGTGCAGCTCAGGACACAGATGTTCGTCGGGTTTACGTGCCGGTTCAGGACGAAATAGACCTTGTCTCCGGATACCTGCCGCTTCTTCCAGTCGCCCATCCGGCCGACGGCCGTGAAGTCGTCCGTCTCCAGCAATTTGACGCCATCGGCATGGCCAAGGCGCTCGCCGGCCCTGACGCGCTCCCATACCGGAATCAGATCCGCATCCTGGAACTGGATACCGTCGACTACGGCTCTGGCGGCTACGCCCCTGGAAAGTACTCGTGCCATCTGTCCGTCACTCTCTGAACAATCTCATCCGTCATCACCAGCGGCGCCGGATACTCCGACTTCCACGAAGCGTCGATACCCATCACGCCGCTGTATACCGGAACCGCCCCACGCATCGTCATCTCCGTGAACACGACATCTTGCGCCGGGTCGAAACGCGTAAAAATCCCCCAGATCAGATCAACGTCGTCTTCAAGATCGACATCATCACTGACGACCGCAACGATCTTCACTGACGAGAGCAGCCCGGACCGCACCAGCGCCTCAACCGCGCCCCTGGCGTCGTCGCCACGGTTCACCTGCACCACCAGCATCGTCTGCCCCACGAGCCTGTGTTTCCGCACCGCCGGCGCAATCGCCCTCAGATCGGCCGGCAACGCGACCGCGCCGTTCGCCGAAGGCTCCCCACCGCCAGAAGTAGCGTCGATGATCATCTTGCTGCCGTGATGCCACTTCTCTGTAGTGAAGTCCAGCGTATCGCCGGGGGCGCGGGCGATCAGCTGAAAATCCTCCGGCGTGTTGAAGTTCCGGCGTATCGCCGCAAGCACCGCGCCGGGATCCCTCACGTTCACGCCGGGGTCCACCAGCACGATCGCCTTCGTCAGCGCAAGCTGGCCCATTCCGAGCAGACCCAGCGCCGTCTTGATGTGCTCCCGCGTGAACCGGCTCTCCACCGAAACCACGAGCAGATGGTGGAACCCCGACTCGTAGTACGCCCACAGATCTTTTATCTCCGGGTGAATCAGCCGCATCAGCGGATTGAGCGCCTGCTGAGCCGCGTTCCCCAGATACCGATCTTCCTGCGGCGGCCTGCCAACTACCGTAGCCGGATATATCGGGTTTTTGCGATGGGTTATCGCGCTGACGCGGAACAACGGGAAATCGTGCGAGCCGGAATAGTGGCCGAAATGGTCCCCAAACGGCCCTTCCCGCCGCCGCTCGCCGGCCGGTATCACTCCCTCGATAATGAACTCGGCATCGGCCGGAACCGGCAGATCGACCGTCTTGCCGCGCGCCATCCGCGTCCGCTGATTGCGTAATATGCCGCTGAACGCGACCTCGTCGACCCCCTCCGGCAGCGGCATCACCGCCGCCAGGATCAGTGCCGGGTCGCCCCCAAGCGCCACCGCCATCGGCAGATCGCGCCCCGTCTTCTCAGCGGCGCGCTGGTGAAAACCGCCGCCCTTGGTGATCTGCATATGCATGCCGGTAGTGCGCTCGTCGTATACATGCATCCGGTAGATGCCCATGTTGCCAACGCCAGTATCGGGATCACGCGACGTCACCAGTGGAAGTGTCACAAATCGGCCGCCATCGTCCGGCCAGCACTTCAAGATCGGCATATCCAGAAGATTCGGACTGCCGTCAATCACCTGCTGCGATTGCGCCCTGCGTACCCGTTTTGGCCTCATCTTCAGAAGACGTCTGACCGTGCCGCGATTACGCCACAGATTCTTCAACGTCGGCGGGTTTGCACGCTCAACGAACCTGACTAGCTCCTCGCCGAACTCCGACGGATGCATCCCAAGCGCCCGCTCGATTCGCCGCTCAGTCGCCAGCACGTTTATGGCCAGCGGATAGCGCGCGCCTTTCACGTTTTCGAACAGCAGCGCCGGCCCGCCATCGCGGACCTGACGCGTCGCGATTTCGGTAATCTCCAGCTCGGCATCGACCGGCGCAGAAACGCGAACAAGATCGCCCTCCCGCTCGAGGTCGTTGAGAAAACTCTGGAGGTCCGAGTAAGCCACTCAGTCCTCCTCCGGCCCGGCCCAGCGCTTCAGGAACGACGCCTCGACGCCCAGCCGGTCGAGCACTCGCGCCGCAACCGAGTCGACGATATCCTGCACCGTCTCAGGCCGCTGGTAGAAACCCGGCGCGGGCGGCAATATCTCAGCCCCGGCTTCCGTAAGCGAAACCATGTTGCGCAGGTGAATCAGGCTCAATGGCATCTCACGCGGCACCAGTAACAGCCGCCGCCGCTCTTTCAGCGTCACGTCCGCGGCCCGCTCAAGCAGGTTCGAGCCCAAGCCCGCAGCTATCCGCCCCAACGTCCCGACCGAGCATGGCACCACCGCCATGCCGTCGGTGTGAAACGACCCGCTTGCAATGGCGGCCGCGTAATCGTCGATCGCGTACACGGTCAGCTCGCCCGGCCCCGAAACGCCCGCCGCATGCAGCAACTCCTCGCGATCGTGTATAGGCTCGCCATAGAGCTTAACGTCAAGCTCCAGGTCCATCACCCGCCGCCCCGCGTCCGAGATGACTGCGTGCACCCCATGGCCCGCTTCGATCAGGCCTCGCAGCACACGAACCGTATATGGCGCGCCACTCGCGCCCGCTACTCCAAGTACATATATGCCCATGCCTAATCCACCACCGTGCCCACAGCTACAAATGTCCCGAATACGATCGCAATGATCCCGTTCATTGTGAAAAACGCCGCGCCCAATCGCGAAAGGTCGCGCGGCGAGATCAGGCTATGCTCATATGCCAGCAACGCCGCCGCCGCCGCCACCCCCAGGTAGTAGACGAACGAGACTTCCAGCAGGACACCTGCGGCGGTCAGCGCGCCAACAGTCACCGCATGAAACGCCCGCGCCGAATACAGCGCCCCTGCTATGCCGAAGCGGGCGGGAATCGAATGAATTCCCTGCTCGCGGTCAACCTCGATATCGGCCGTCGCGTAGATAACGTCGAACCCGGCCACCCAGAACATCCCGCCGACGCCCAGCAATACCGCTCCAACGTCCAGCCCACCGGTCAGCGCAATCCACACTGCCGGCGGGACTATCAGATAAACCGTCCCCAGCGCGAAGTGCGACAGCCAGGTGAAGCGCTTGGCATACGGATACCCGATCAGCGCGACAAGCACTATCGGGGAGAGATACCAGGCCAGCTCGTCCAACTGCGATACCGAGACGCCGAAGAGCGCCACCGACACCGCCATCCAGGCCACAACATGCCACGGCCGCAACCGCCCCGACGGCAGACCACGGCTCGCCGTACGCGGATTCCGCGCATCGATCTCCGCGTCGATGAGCCGGTTCGCAGCCATTCCGAGCGTCCGGGCGCTCACCATCGCCACCACGATCCAGACGAAATCCACGTCGGCCGGCCAGCCCCCGAATGCAAGGAACGATGCAGCTACAGCGAACGGGAGAGCAAATACCGAGTGCTCGATCTTGATCTCCTGTAGGAACAGCAGCAGCTTTCGGGGGGATCCGCCCCCTGAAATGACCATCGCCTCCCTGCCCGCCACCGCTATGCCCCGGTCCCGGCAGGCTCGATTCGCAGGCCGTCGATCAGCACAGCACGCAGTGTGTCCAACGACTCCACAGGAGGCCGACCGCCGTCGTACAGCCACCGGATGACGACCTCGTTGATGGCGCCCAGCCAGGCATGCGCAGCCGTCGCTGTGTCTACCGGACGTATCTCGCCCGCCGCCACCGCAGCGTCCAGATGGCCCTTTATCAGCTCCGAGAACTGGCCGAAAATCTCGACCCGCTTCTGCTCGAACGGGTTGCCAATGCTGTAGCCCTGCACCACCAGGAGCCTCGCCAGCCGCCGCTTCCGGCCAAGCGCGGAGAGCACCGCCACCAGCGATGCCTCGGCCCGCGCCAGTGGGCTGGCTTCAGCGGCCGCGCTCTTCTCAACCTTCGCTACCAGACGAGCGGCGAGGCGGTCAAGGACCGCGAAAAATAGATCCTCTTTGCTCGGGAAGTGAAAGTAGATCCCGCCCTTGGAGAGCGCAGTCTCCTCGGTAATCTCATCGACCAGCGCCTCGTGATAACCCTTGTCGGCGAATATATTCTCAGCCGCTCCGAGTATCCGGTCTCTTGTCTTGTCCTTCTGTAGAGCCAAGGTTCTAAGACATCCATTCCAGAATGGCAAAAACCGACTGACCAGTCGGTCGCTCCCGCAATTCTACGCCCGTCGCGCTCTACTCGCCACGTCGCGGCAAACTTGATTTCCAATCGCACCCGCGCCAAGATCACCTTTGCCGTACAGCGATCGCTTTCAGAAAGAGACGCCATGGCCGACAACGCTGAGCAACCCGGAGACAATGCGAGCGACGCCTGATTCGGTCGGAGTCGCGCCGCCTGCACTGCTCAGCGGCGCTTGAACTCCCGCTCCAGCGACCCTTCGCTCATGTGGATCATCGTCGGCCGGCCGTGCGGGCAGGTGTGCGGCAGACGCGTCAACTCGAGCTGCCGCAACAACTCACGCGCCTCGTCCGTCTCCATCTTGCGGCCCGCCGTCACCGAGGCGTGGCAGGCCAGCGTCGCCAGCATCTTCTCCTGCCACCCGGCAACGCCGTCCTCTTCGGCAGCCGCGTCCAGAATGGCCGCCAACGACTCGCCGGGCGAGCGGTCTTTAAGAACCCGGGGCACGGCGCGCAAGACCACCGTGTGAGGCCCGAAAGGCTCGATCAGGAAACCAAGTGCCGCAAGCTCATCCGAATGCTGCTCCAGCGCCTCCTCCTGCGACGGCTGCAACTCCACCGTGTCCGGCACGAGCAGCTGTTGCGACTCAGACGAACTATCGGCATATCGAGCCGATATCTCCTCGAACAACACGCGCTCGTGCGCAGCGTGCTGATCGATCAGGTAGATGCCGTCCGGCCCCTCGGCAATCAGATACGTCTCATGCGCCTGGCCAAGCAGCCTCAGAACCGGCAGCGCCCTGCGCGGCGTGAGAGTCTCCCTCCCGGCCGCCTGCTCGCCGGGCGCGGGCCCAGGCCCGGCCTCTGGCGGGGCAACCGGCCCCGGCCTGCCATCGCCTGCCCCTGCGGCGGCAAGCGGAGAGCCCGCCAGCGGATCGGGCCACAGTGGATTCAGCCCACCCGCCGCCCCTGAAGTCTGCGAAACCGGCCCAACCGCCGGCCGCGGACTGTCGAACCGACGCGCCGGAGCAACCGGCGCATGCTCGAGAAGGGCCGAGCGCACCGCCTTTTGAACGGCGCCGAAAACTGCCTGCTCGCGGAGGAACTTCACCTCGGCCTTCGTTGGATGAACATTCACGTCCATGTCGCCCGGAGGCGCGGTGATTTCCACCACCGCCATCGGGAAGCGACGCTCCGGGAGAAATCCATGAAAGGCCTGCTCTACCGCGAACGAGATGCGGCGGCTCCTGATCCAACGGCCGTTCACGGACAGCGTTATGTAGTTGCGATTGCCCCGGCTGAACGAAGGCGCGCTCACCACGCCCGAAGCCGATATCGCCGACCCGCCGCCCTGGAGCGAACCAGGCGGCGTTTCGGGTAGATCGATCATCGATTTCCCGGCTTCGGCGCCATATACCGCCGTGACCGCGTCCCGCACGGCGCCGCTGCCCGAAGTGGCGAACCGGACGGCGCCGTCGGCCGTTAATTTCAGGGCGACATCCGGCCGCGCCAGCGCGTAACTCGCGACCACGGAGTTGACCCTTGTCAGCTCCCCGCCCGCCGAAGAAAGAAACCGGCGGCGCGCCGGAACGTTGGAGAACAACTCGCGCACCCGCACCGTCGTCCCAACAGGCACCCCGACGCCCTCGCGAACCCTGATCTCTCCGTACTCGAACAACAGCCGCGTCCCTGACTCCTCGCCGCTGCTCCGGCTCACTATCTCGACGATCGAAACCGACGCGATGCTCGGCAACGCCTCGCCCCTGAATCCCAGCGTGGAAATACCGGCCAGATCCGAATCGTCCGTGATCTTGCTCGTCGCGAATCGCGAGAACGCCAGTTCGATCTCGCCCGCTCCGATTCCGTGGCCGTTATCGATGACCGCGATGCCGGAGCGGCCGCCGTCGGATACCTCGACATCGACACGCGTCGCGCCTGCGTCCAGCGCGTTCTCCACCAGCTCCTTGACCACGGACGCCGGACGCTCGATCACCTCGCCGGCCGCGATGCGCGCCGCGAAGGAGTCGGAAAGTATCCGAATCGGAGCCCGCTTCTCCATAGCATTCACTTCAGCATCCACTTCAGGGGCGCTCACTCCGCACCTGACGCTATTGCCCGCACCTCAGGCCCGCTCTTCAGGTAAATACGGACTCAGGCCGGCAGCCGTGAGACCCGATCAGGCGGAGCCCGGAACGCAGGGTCCGCGCACTCACCCGTCTCGGCGTACTGCAGAAGAGCATCCGCGGCTCGACGCAACTCGCGATCCTCGTCGTCGGTGAAAAAATACGGCCTCACCGTGATGCCGCCGAACGCCTCTACGATCTCACTGTGGTCATCCACGATCAGGTCGGGCCACGCCTCCGGCTCCAACCGGCGCAACGTCTTCAAATAGTCGTCCAGCGGCTTCACGATATATCCGGCCACACAGCCGTCCATTCCGTGGCGGATCATATCTTCCTTACGAATGCCCATACCCGACCATACCCAGGGCTGGTGCCCGGCCTCTCGCAGCCGCAGGAACAACTCGCGGGTATTTGGCCGCAACGATCCATTTGCCGCGATCAGCGTGTAATCAACGTCTATGAAGATATTCAATTCGGAGCTAACCATCCCCCGAAGGGCCGCCAGCCGCCCCTCCGTGCTAATTCCACGCATCGGCCCGCAGGCCGAATCGGGGCGGACCGGCGTCTATTCGCAGCAGCATCCGCAGAACCCGAGTATCGGCGTCCAGGCGCGAATCACCAACTCGATGCTGTCACCCACGGCACCCTAACACCCGATGCCGCAGTGGATTTCCACATCCTGGCGATCACTCCCTTCTTTCAGAACGGCATTTCACCGGTCGTCCTGGCCCGATGAGTGAGAACACCCATGCGCTGATCACAATACCGGTCGGGGATTGCACGGTGTTACTCCCCATTACGACCGTCCAGAATACTCAGAGAGGCTTTGATCGAGATATCCCCGACAATGTGATCCATTCACCTCGATCGTGCCGGACGTCTCGAGGCACAGCGCTGCCCCGATGCTATGCATGGTGGGAAGAGGAACTTTGGAACGTTCAGAGCGAGGCATTACCGGCCTGGAGACGGCGATCATCCTGATCGCTTTCGTGGTCGTCGCTTCTGTATTCGCCTTCACCATTCTCTCCGTTGGCATATTCGCCTCCGAGAAAAGCAAACAGACCGCGCTCTCCGGCGTCAATGAAACCCAGTCGACGCTGCGCCCTACCGGCGGCGTTGTCGCCCTCACCGACCTCGTCAGCGGCACGTCGTCCGTCACCCGACTGAAGTTCACCGTCGGCCTCAACAGCGGCTCTTCGGCAATCGAACTCACACCGGCATGGACGGCGGCAGTATCCGGCGCATCACCCATCTCCGCCGGAGTCGGCGGCCCCACAATCATCTCCTACACCGACTCCCGCCAGCACCTCTCTGAGACCAACTGGACCGTGGCATGGCTGGGCGAGTCAGACGGCGATGACATTCTGGAAGGCGACGAAACAGCGGAGATCACCGTGTGGCTCCAGGAGCGCGCTGGAGACGACACTTTCAGTGTCGGGTCGCCAGGCGACAACTTCCTCGACAACCTCCTGACAAAAAGCCTCACGTTCTCCATCACCATAACTCCGTCAGTAGGCGCCACGTTCGAGCTGCAAAGAACGATCCCCGCATCGATGGATACAGCGCTCTTCCTCGACTAGCAAGCCGTCTTCAGAGAGCTTTTGGCGGTGGGGCGACCTCACAGCAGCGGACTGCTGTGACCCTACGCTGATTTCATGTAATTCAGATGCGCCTGGCAAGTGCTGACACAAGGCCTCCGCTCGCCTGCCTAAAGCTCCCGCACGCGGCGCGAAAATAGCAGGAAGCCGACTCCGATGACTGTGAGAATCACTGCGCTCAGAGCGAGCGCTTCCCGAATACCGAACGCCACCGCAAGCGCGGCGATTGGTATGGCGCCAACCGGCATCAGGCCGAAATTCATCATGTAGAGGCCCATCACACGGCCTCGATGCTCGTCGTCCACCTGCTCCATGATCAGCGCGTTGTTCAGCGTCCGGCGGCCGGAATCGCCGAGACCTACGAAGATCATGATCACCACCAACACGGAGTAGGAAGGCGACAGCGTGGCCGCCAGGATTCCGATACCGGACAACACCGTTGAGCCGATCAGGATCATGCCACGCGGACTGCTCGCCCGCATGCCCGCAAAGGCAAGCGAGCCGATCAGCGCCCCAAGACCGATCATGCTTAGCAGCAGCCCCACCGCTCCGGCTCCCCTGTCGAATACATCTGCCACCAGCACGATCAGCAGGCTCCTGAACGGCATCGCGAGAATCGCCGTGCTCAGGGCCATCAATAGCAGCAGAAGAACGATCTTCTTGCCCGCCACATACCGGAAACCTTCCTTCATATCCTCGATGATGGCGCTCCCCGCCTTTTTCTTCATCCTCCCAACATCAGGCAGCTGGGTGGTGAACAGGAACGAGGCCACCGCCATCCCGGCAATCACGAAATAGACCGTCCCCGGCCCGAAGACCTCGTAAAGCACACCGCCAATACCAGGCGCTGCAAGCGTCATCAACGACATTCCCGACGCACTCAGCGCTATCGCGTTGATCATCAGCTTATCGCCCACTATCTGGGGAATGATCGCCTGCCTCGCAGGCATCAGGAACGACCAGAGGGTGCCCTGGGCAAGTGCCGCGGCTATCAGGTGCCAGATCGTCACCGTGTCAGTGATGATTGACACGCCCACCGCAAGTGCGATGAGTGTCACTCCCAACTGGCCGATCTGGATAAGACGCTTGCGGTCCACCCGGTCGGCTATAGCACCGCCCCACAGGGAAAATAGCAATATCGGCGGCGCAAACCCTGCTCCAACGTAGCCGACGGCTAACACAGAATCGGTCAGTTCGAACGCCAGGACGCTGCGCGCCACCATCTGCATGTTGACGGCGCCCATGAGCAGCAAAAGGCCGAAAAAATAGTAGCGGAAGCTCGGATCGCCAAGTGACTCGAAGGTGCGGTGGAACAGACCACCGGATTCGCGGCTAGCTGCAGAAGCTCGGGGGTAGGCGGCCGTATCCGAACCCGTCGATAGGTTCGTCGTGTCCTCTTTGCCGCCGAACAGCCTCAAACTAGATGCCACCCTCCGCGCATGCGCCGCTTCTCACCGGACCCACGTTTTGGCCGTGACGAAGCGAACCCTCCGAGCATACGCCCGGCAGGTCAACCTCCGTCCCGTCCCACTCCCGTCACCCGATTGGCGTATCAGTGGACGTAGCCCACAACCGAATGAAGGCTCAACCCAACCGGCGCAGGGTTCGAGCGCCCAGCAAGAAGGCCAACCCGGCCGCAATCACGAGCGCGCCAACTACCATGAGAGATTTCTCGACACCGTACCTGTCGACCGCATACCCGAGAGGCAGCGCGCCCAACGGCATCAGGCCGAACGTCATCATGTAAATGCTCGCCACCCGGGCGCGGTACTGCGGCGCCGTGCTCTCAATTGAGAGAGACTGGCCGAGCGTCATCCGGATCGACTCCGCGATGCCCACGACCACCATGAAACCCATCCCGACCCATATCACAGGCATGGACGCAAGCAACAGTATCGCCAGACCGCTGACCATCGAACCCGCCAGAACGATCAGACCCCTGTGACTGCCGCCCTTAAGATTGGCGACAAAGAGCGTCCCAACGATCCCGCCAACTCCGGCGAATGCCAGCAGCAGGCCGATCAAGGGCTCACTCAGATCGAAGTTCCCGGTTTCAACATTAAGATCGCCGTAGAGTCGGCGGGCAAATACCGGGAACTGGAGCCGGAACGGCATCGCCAACACAGCCACGACCAGGCTCGACGTGATCAGCAACAGCACGATCCTGTTGCCTCTCACGTATCGGAACCCTGCGGCTACTTCTGAGAGGACTTTCTTGCCCGGCTCAGAAACCTCCGGCGGCACCTTCGGAATGCGACCGGTCGCGAGCACCGCGAGCCCAAACATGCCCGCGATAATGAAATACACGTACTCCGGCCCCACACCGTAGACGAAGCCCGCAAAGGCCGGCGCCGCGATCGCCATCATGCTCATTCCGCCCGCGCTCATGGCAATCGCGTTCGTCACCTTGTCCGGTCCTACCAGCTTGGGAATGATCGCCTGGCGCGCCGGCATCTGGAACGCGAACGTGGCGCCCTGCAACACCGATGCCACCAGCAGGTGCTGCCAGATAATCACGTCAGTGAGTATCAACAAACCGATGACCACCGCCAGCACCGCCGAAGCGATCTGGCTGACCTGGATGAGCGTCCGCTTCTCCATCTTGTCGCCCGCGACACCGCCAAATAGCGAGAGAAGCAGCATCGACGGCGCGAATCCCAGGCCCACGATGCTCGTGAGGAAGGCGCTCTGTGTCAGCTCGTCGGCGAGGATGGTGCGCGCGATCATCTGCATCTGCATGCCGCCCATGCCAAACAGCGTGCCGAACCACAGCATCCGGAAGTGGCGATTGCCAAGGGATTCGAATGTGCGGCCGAAGAACCCGGTCTTCACAGCGTCGGACGATGGAATGGCAGGCTTTCCGGACGCGTCGGGACGGAGAGCCCCGGGGGTCGTGGTCGCTCCGCCGGAAGGCGGGGTGGTCAGCGGCTTGCGGTCCTCATCACGGTCACGGTAATTTGGCGTACCGCTTTTAGCCAAAATTCAGCCTGTCGTATTCGGTAGCGTAAGCGGCCATTCAACCGCCCGCGGTAGAAAAATCGGCACCGGGTATCCCGATGCCTCTGTTTCGAGTATACGCCTGCATCAGGTGCGCTGGTGTTGCATGTGAGATGGTCTCGCAGCCATTTAGAATGTCCTGCCTCACCAGTGCCAACCGCGCCCACGGAGACACGCCCTTGCCCAACCGATCCACGTTGGCCCCCACATTCGCCGATATCGAAGAAGCCCGCGCCCGCATCGCGGACCACACCTTCCGCACCCCCCTGCGCCACTACCCCTCGCTCAGTGAACTGATCGGCGCTGAAATCTGGGTCAAACACGAAAACTTCCAGATTCTTGGCGCCTTCAAGGTCAGGGGCGGGATCAATCTCGTCTCACAGCTGTCAGGCGACGAGCTGGCCGCAGGACTGATCACCGCCTCCAGCGGCAACCACGGCCAGTCCATCGCATTCGCGGCAAAAACCTTCGGAGCGCCCTGCGTCATCGTCGTGCCGGAAGGCGCAAACCCGGACAAAGTGCGCTCCATCCGCGACCTGGGCGCCGATGTCGTGTTTTATGGCGAGTTCTACGATTTCAGCCGGGCCGAGGCCGCACGGCTCGCCCGCGAGGAAGGCTACAGGTACGTCGACGCCGCCGACGAGCCCGCCCTCATCGCCGGCGTCGCAACCTACAGCTCCGAGATCTTCGAGGATCTGAACGATATCGACACGCTGATAGTCCCGGTCGGCGCAGGCAGCGGGGCGAGCGGCGCATGCATCGTGCGCGAAGCCGTATCGCCGTCCACTGAAGTGATCGGAGTCCAGTCCTCGGAGGCGCCCGCGGCCCAGATCTCCTGGAAGACCGGCGTGATCACCGAGGCGCCGATGGCCACCGACGCCGAAGGACTCGCAACCGGTACCGGATTCGAGGTCCCGCAGGCGATACTGCGGGAACTGCTCAACGACTTCGTCCTCGTGTCGGATGCCGACATCTCAGCGGCCGTCTGCCTCTACCTGGAACATACGCATACGCTGGTGGAGGGAGCGGGTGCAGCGGCCCTCGCCGGAGCCGTCAGCCTGAAAGACAGGCTTGCCGGAAAGCGGGTCGTACTCATCGCCAGCGGCGCGAATCTGGCAATGCGCCAGCTCCGGCAGGCGGTCGATAACACGCCCGCCTGACGATAGCGGTCGTAGATTATTTAGACATCAAATCGACTGGTGCCAGCGCGCAGGCCGGGACGAAGGGAACGTAGGAAGTTCAGATGCTCACCCTTCTCGGTTCCATTGCCGTCTCGATAATGATGCTGTCATACGCACTGGAATCGCGCTCCAAGTGGTACGTGCTCATCTTCGCCGGCGCCTCGGCTGCCACATCTGTATACAGTGGATTCGCAGGCGTCTATCCGATCACGGTAATAGAGGCAATCTGGTCTGTCATCGCCTTTCGCCGCTTCACGACACGCCACCGCGCGGAACAGTTGGCCGCGGGGCCTGCCATTGAGTCATAAACCGGTGGTATGGGCAGTCCGCCCGAGGCCGATAAAACATGCCCTCTTATCCTCGCCGGCATGCACCGCCCCTGCCAGGTCGCCCACGCCCATCAGGTGATAATCGCGCCGTCACGGCCACCCACGCATCGATCCCTCCGCCTCAGGCGGATCCTGAGACATCTGGGTCGGTGGCTGTTATCTCCTCGTCAATCGCCTTCACTCGCAGATAGTCTTCACGCAACAGACTGTAGGCGCGCTCAAGATACAACTGCGCCAGCTTCGCGCCGTTCTCAGAAGGCGAGACCGCGGCATCCAGAAGACGGTCGATCCGCCGGTTGGGCGGCATGTGCCGGCCCAGCGCACGCACATTTGCAGCGGCCTCATCTGCCGTCGCCGAGTCGCCGCCCTCCGTCGCGTACCTCAGCCGGCCGACGAGTTTGGTCAGCTCGCCCAGCCGGTCCGCGTCCGACATCATCCCGTACATGACGTCATCCACACCGCTGTCGCCGTTCCTCAGATCGGCGTCCGGAATCTTCTCAGCCGTCCCCCCCTCGATCTCCGGCGCTGCTCTCAGTGCGTCGTAACGGCCCGCGTACTCCTGTGTGACTTCGCTGACCGATGCCAGGAGGCCCATCACGTCCGATAGCTGCCGCTGGCCGCCGAAGATCAAATCGTCATCACGAGATTCGGCCATCGCCACGATGGCGTCATAACTTTCGGCCGGCTCCGGAGACGGGGGGAAGGCGAATGCCGTTATTGCATCATCCCCAAGGTTCGGCACCTGCCCCGCCAGAAATGGCGGCATGTACTTGGCGAAATCGACGCTCACCGGCAGGACGACCACATACGTTGCCGCCACGCTCTCCGGGTCCGCAGAGTCCCGGTAGTACAGCACCGCGTGGCCGCGCGGGAAGTCGCGGTCGCCTCTCTCAAACGTTAGGTCCATCTCTGCCCATCGCCGCTTATGCGAATCACAGGTTAGTTCGAATATAGCATTCAGGCCCACGCGGCCTGCCACTACCATCGTAGTAAGCTGGCGAGCGATAGGCAACGGGGCGCACCGCCAATGCGCCAATGCCTGATGGCCACCCCGGAGGCCATACGGAGCACGCCGCACCACGATGGGGATGATCTACAAGACGCTGTTCCGCCCCTTCGTATTCAGACTTCCGCCCGAACGCTCCCATGCGCTGGCCGTCGCATCTTTTCGCGTCGCGCCCGTATGGCGGCTCGCCGGCCGGATCATAACCAAACGCGATTCCAACCTCGAAACGACCTTTGCCGGCCTCACGTTTCCCAATCCGGTCGGCCTCGCAGCGGGGTTCGACAAGGACTGCGAGGTGCTCGC
>JADFHP010000031.1 GCA_022567135.1 Chloroflexota bacterium | reverse complement strand
GGCCTCGTAAGCAGGGTAAACAGAATTTCCGGGGCATATAATCAGTACAGCATCTGACCACCCGGCGCGTAGGCGATTCGCCTCCACGCACGCATACGAACCCCACTATCTCGAGCCAGGAGGCACGCAGAATGCGCCAGATCGTCGAACAGGCGTCTACGCTCGGCGGCCGAATTGCCGAGATCGTGGGGAGGCTTTGACCTCCCTGCAAAGCAAGAACGCATAGCCGTCCTCGACAAAGAATCGTCCGCCCCAGGGTTCTGGGACGACAACCGCAGCGCACAGAAGAAGCTCAAAGAAGTCGCCGGCCTTCGCGATGAGGTCGACGCGTGGCGCGAAGTCGAGCAGGGCGCCCAGAGCCTCAAAGAGCTCGCGGAGATGGCCATCGAAGAGTCAGACGACTCGATCGAAGCGTCGCTCCACGAAGATCTCAAGCAGCTTCAAGAAAAGTTCGGCAGGCTCGAGTTCGCGCTTCAGCTATCCGGCGAGTATGACGAGCGCAGCGCCCTCATCGCCCTCAAGCAGGGCGCCGGCGGCGTAGAGGCGCAGGACTGGGCACAGATGCTCATGCGGATGTACATGCGCTGGGCCGAGAAGAGAGGCTACGACGCCACCGTCGTCGACTCCACTCCCGGTGACGAGGCGGGCATCAAGAGCGCCACAATCAAGATCGACGGACGCTACGCATACGGCTATCTCAGGTCAGAGCGCGGCACCCACCGCCTCGTCCGGCAGTCGCCGTTTAACGCGGACCACCAGCGGCATACTTCGTTCGCACTGGTGGAGGTGCTGCCGGAAGCCGATGAAATGGAAGACGTGAAGATCGACCCCGACGACCTGCGGATAGATGTGTTCCGCGCCAGTGGCCACGGCGGCCAGAGCGTCCAGAAGAACTCGTCGGCCGTCAGGCTCACCCATCTGCCCTCCGGTCTCGTCGTTTCGGTCCAGAATGAGAGATCCCAGGGGCAGAACAAAGAGATCGCAATGGGTATCCTTCAGTCTCGACTCATGGACCTGGAGTTGCAGCGCCGGGCCGAGGAAACGGCGAAAATCAAAGGCGAACACGTCTCGCCCGAATGGGGCAGTCAGGTCAGGAGCTACGTGCTCCACCCCTACCACATGGTGAAAGACCATCGGTCCGGTTACGAGACTTCAGACACGGATGGCGTGCTGGACGGCGACATCCAGCCGCTCCTCGAGGCATATCTGCTATCGGCCGCCGGCCAATAGCTGAATGCAAACCGGATCGTAAGAGGAGCGAGGCAGAGGGCAAACCAGCGCCGTGATCGCGGCGTAAATTACAGCATCGAGGGACACCAACTCGAAACTGGTACACAACGGGCTTCGATCGCGCGAAGCCCGGCGCGCCGGACAGGGCGCGGAGGAAGTTGACAGGAATGCACGCATGATTCCCAGATTACTCATGAGACTACTCACGAAGAAGCGGTTTATCCCGTTCGTAACCGGTATCGCCCTCCTGGCGTTCGTCGCCTGTGGCGGCAGTGACACCGGCTCGAGCACAGTAGCGTCCACGTCCACCGCGGTGCCGGCGGCCGTTGCTCAGGACTCCTCCAGCGGCGAAAACAGCCGGGTGGCGCCTGAGTTGAGAGACACGGAATCGACATCCGCGTCGACGAACGTGGGCACCGATTTCGAGTCCCGCGCCGGTGGAACGTTCCGGCGACTCTGGTCGGACCCGCCAACGCTGGATCCGCACCAGGTGACCGACACGACATCCGCGGGCCTCGTCGTGGAGCTCTTCTCCGGACTGGTCAAGCTCAGCAAGGAGCTTCAGATCGTCCCGGATCTCGCAGAAAGCTGGGAGATCACCGGCGACGGCAAAATCTACACCTTCACCCTGCGCGAAAATCTGATGTTCTCCGACGGAAGCCCGATTACGGCCGCTGACTTCAAATGGTCGTGGGAGCGCGCCGCGAACCCGGACACTGAGTCGACCGTCGCCGACGTCTACCTGGGCGACATCGTTGGAATCAATGCAATCGTTGATGGCGATGCAGTCTCCTCCGATGGCATTACGGTCATCGACGAACGGACCCTCCGCGTGACGATCGACGATGCGAAGCCGTACTTCATCGCCAAACTCACTTACCCGACGGCCTTTGTCCTCAAGCAGGAGAACGTCGAGGCGGGTGGCGACCGATGGACGGACACACCGGTCGGCACCGGGCCGTTCGTGTTGGACGATTACAGGGTTGGCGAGCGCATCGTCTTCGCCCGGAACGAGAACTTCAACCACCGCAAGGCGTACCTCGACAAGGTCCTGTTCAACCTCGCCGGCGGCATCGCCATGGCCATGTACGAGACGGATGAGATAGACATCACCGGCGTCGGCCTGGCAGACCTCGAGAGGGTCCAGGACCCCGATGAGCCGCTGAACAGGGACCTCGTGAATATCCCGCCGGGATTCTCCATCTCTTATGTCGGATTCAACACGGAAAAGGCGCCGTTCGACGATATGAAGTTCCGTCAGGCCCTGAACCTGGCCGTCAACAAGGAACTGATCGCAGAGTCTGTTTACGCCGGTCTCGTCTTGCCCGCCTACGGCATCCTGCCTCCTGACTTCCCCGGTTTTACAGGCGATATCGTAGGCCTGAGATTTGACCCAGATGATCCGGAAGCCTCTGAAGCGCGCGCGCGCGCCGTGCTTGCCGAGTCGAAGTACGCAGACCCTGAAACCCGGCCTCGCATCGTGATTACGATCCCCGGCACCGGCGGCTCACCGAGCCTCGACGTCGAGATTGTCGCCGATATGTGGCGCAACGTCCTGGGTGTCGAAGCCGAGATCCAGCAGGTTGAGTGGGCGACCTACCTCCAGGACCTGAACCGCGAACGCCTGCAGGCGTTCGGAGGCCTGGGCTGGGAGGCCGACTACCCGGACCCGCAGGACTTCCTGGACATCCTTTTCCACAGCGAGAGCCCGGGAAACCACGGCAGATTCTCGAGCGATATTGTCGACAGCCTGGTTGAGCGGGCCCGGACAGAGCCGGACCCGCAGATGCGGATCGATCTCTACCGGCAGGCCGAGCAGGAGATCATCACCCAGGCCGCCTGGCTTCCGCTCTGGTTCGACACCGAAGGCAAGGGCCTGATCAAGCCGTACATCAAGGACTACAAGTTCACCCCGATCATCGTCCCCAAGCTGGGTGACGTATGGATCGACAAATAACGAGTTAGACGCAACCGGTCCCGCTTGCATGGCGCCCCGCGTCGCCGGCATCCGGGACCGGTTTCGCGCCCGGCCGGCAGCGGGCCGGCCTGAGCGACACCTGAGCGACAGGAGTGGCAAATGGCGGTTCTGCGGCTTGACATGAGCCGCTAACACCGCAATATTTCCGGGATGCTTGCTTACACCGTCCGCAGACTCCTCTGGACGCCGGTTCTCCTGGTCGCCGTATCGCTATTCGTATTCGTGCTGGGGGAGTATGGCCCGGGTGATCCGGTCGAGGTAGCGCTGGGCCAGAACTATACGGAAGAACGCGCTGAGCGACTCAGAGAACAGCGCGGCTTGAACGACCCGGTCCCGGTTCGCTACTTCAGGTACATCGGCAACGCGCTCAAGGGAGACTTCGGAGACAGCTTCGTCTTCAGGGGCAGGTCTGTTGCCGGACTGCTGGGGCCAAAGCTCTGGGTCTCGGCAAGACTGTTCTTCGCCGGCTTCGCCATCAGCGTCGGCATTGGCGTGCCGCTCGGATTCTTCGCAGCAACCCGCCAGGGCACGTGGGTCGATCCCACCATCGTCGCCATCACCCTCGTGCTGCTGGCGATGCCCGTTTTCATTTTCGCTCCGGCCCTGATCCTCCTGTTCGCCTTGAATCTCTCATGGCTGCCCGTCTCAGGATGGGGCGGCTTCTGGGATACCCGCATAATCCTGCCGGCTGTGACCATCGGCATGCCCGGCATCGCGGTCATGACGCGGATGATGCGCGCCAGCACGCTGGACGTGCTCGGCCAGGACTACGTTCGCACTGCGCGCGCCAAGGGCCTGGGCGAGTTCACCGTGCGGCGCCGGCACGTGGCCCGCAATGCCCTCATCCCCGTCCTGACCATCCTCGGGTTCTCCATCGCTGGGATGCTCGGCGGAGCGTTGATCGTGGAGCTTATTTACGGCATTCCAGGAGTGGCGCGTTTCGCTCTTGACTCGATCTTCTCGCGCGACTTCCCGGTCATCACAGCCCTTGCGCTGATCGGCGCCACGGCGCTGGTGGTGGCAAACCTCGTCGTCGACATCCTCTATGCGGTCGTTGACCCGCGGATCACGTACAGGTAGAGGCGATGGCCACCGAGACCCTGCAGGACGTTTTCCCATCCGATACCGGGCCTGACGCCGGGCGGGAAGAAGAGCGCTCTCACTCCCCATTCCGACGGGCCCTCGGAAGGCTGCTGCGAAAGAAGATAGCCGTGGCCGCCATGACCGTGCTGTTCATCCTCTACGGCGCCGGCATATTCGCTCAATTCGTCGACACTCACGATCCAAATAAGATCGATCTCAGGGCCACGCAGGAAGGCCCAAGCTGGGACCACTGGCTGGGAACGGACAGGGCGGGACGCGACATCTACAGCCGGGTAGTCTGGGGCCTCCAGACCACCGTCATCATCACCCTGATCGGCCTCGTCACCGGCAGCCTCGTCCTGGGTGTCACGCTGGGGTTGCTCGCGGGCTACTACAGGGGATGGTTCGACGTGTCCGTCATGCGGTTCGGGGAGGTGGTCGCTTCGTTCCCGGATGTCTTATTAATAATTCTCATCGCGGCTACGTTACGGCCGCGAATCATCAACACGACCCGCGATTTCGAGGACTGGAGCGGAATCGACGGCATCGTCTCATCCGGCGCGGTCGACTTCTTCGTCGTCGGCATAGCGCTGCTGCCCCTGAGCTGGTTCGGCATGATGCGGCTTGTGAGAGGCCAGGTACTCTCACTCCGTGCGATGCCGTTCGTCGAGTCGGCGCAGGCGATCGGTGTATCGACGCCCAGAATGATTTTCTCGCACCTGCTGCCGAACGTACTCGGACCGATCATCGTCACCGCAAGCTTTGGCCTCGGCGCGGTCGCCGGCTCGGAGATATTTCTCAGCTTCCTTGGACTCGGTGTTCAGCCACCGCGCCCCAGCCTCGGGTTCATGATCAACGATGTTACGGCCCGCGGCGCAGCCAGCGTGTCCGTGTTGCAGAACCATCCCGAGCAGCTCCTGGCGCCAATCGCCGTCATATGGGCGCTCATCTTCTGCTGGAACCTGCTCGGAGACTCCCTGAACGACGTCTTCAACCCCCGGACCAGATAGCGGCGATAACTACACGCTTAGCCGCTTGAAGAGCCGCTCCGGGATTGCCTTGATGGCGAACATGACGAAGCGCCAGAAGCGTGGATAGTAGAGCGTGTCCTTGCGGCGTCGGATGCCCCGCGTGATCGCCCTGGCCGCCGCCTCTGGCGATGCGATGGGGATTCGGGTCTTCAGGCCGTACGTCATCGGAGTGTCGACGAAACCGAGCTTCGCGGTCATCACGTGCACGCCGTGGCGCCGCATTCGTCCACGCAGACCCTGGAGGTAGAGTGAGAAACCTCCCTTGGCGCTGCCGTAGAAGTAGTTACTCGGGCGCCCTCTGTCTCCTGCTACGGTAGAGATTCCGGCGATCACGCCCGAGCGATTTTCAGTCGCGTGGGCGGCCATGTGCGCGGCAAGCGCCTCGCAGACCGACACCGCGCCGGTATAGTTGACCTCGATGACGCTAAGCGCCTTCCGGAAGTCGGATTCGGACTCTTTTTGCTCGCCCGTCTCTCCGAAAGCGACGATCGCGATGTCGATACCGCCCATCGCTTCGGCAGCCGCTGCGATGAGCGCCGGGTGGCTGTCGAAGTCGCGGGCGTCGAACGCGGCGGCGGTGGCAGTGGCGGAGTGGCGCACCCGCAGGTCGGCGGCGATGCGCTCGGCCTCGTCCGCATCGCGCGCAGCCAGATAAAGAGTCTCACCGGCCGCGGCGTACTCCGCCGCGATGGCCTGTGCAATTCGACTCGTCGCACCCAGAATCAGCACCGGCATTCCGGTAGTTCCCTTCGCTAATCCACCGCGTCCGTCAGGCCAAGTCTACGGCTCAGATCAGACTGGAACACGCCGTCGGGGTCCGCTGCGTCCCTGACGACCTTCCATCGCTCCCAGTCCGGGTACATGCGCCGAAACGCATCACGGCCAAGGCGGGCGTCTTTGGTGAGGTATACCCGCCCGCCGGCGTCGGCGACTATGTCGTCGAGGCGTGAGAAGAGCGAGAGCGATCGATCACCCTGGTTGGGGAAATCCAGCGCCACGGTGACGCCTGGCGTGGGGAACGATAGCCCACCGTGCTGCTCAGGGCCGAACTCCTTGATTACGCCGAGGACGGGGAGGGTGCGGGAGTTCGATATTTCGCTCAGAGTCTGCCGGAGGGCCCTGTGCTCGGGGTCCGGTGGGACGACATACTGATACTGGAAAAATCCTCGATTGCCGTACATCAGGTTCCAGCGATGCACCGCGTCAAGCGGAAAGAAGTAGGGATAGACGCCAACGTTCCTGCGAATGTTTCGGCGCAACTGCTTCCGGTAGTAGGCCGCGTTGAACATGCGCGCCGTGAGGCCGTTGAGCAGCAGGTTCGACTGTAAGAGCCGGCCGCTAAGAAATCGGCGGGGTATCAGAGCCAGCGGCCCCTTTTTTACTCTCGTTCCGGCCGGAGCGTGGCGGCCTGCCATGAAGATGCCCCGCCCCAGCGAGTTCCCCTTCGCAAGGCCATTGATCCAGCCAACGCTATATGGCCAGTCCGATGCCGCGTCGCTGGCCTCGAAGAACTCTTCCAGATTGCGGACGCGAATGGATTCCATCTCGACCGCTGGGCTTTCGACCCGGATGAGCCGGATTTCCATGCTGAGGATGATCCCTGTCAGCCCCTGCCCGCCGGCGGTCGCCCTGAATAGCTCACTCTCATGATCCGCGTCGCAGACCACTATCTCGCCGGTCGACTTGAGCAGCTCGACGTTGCGGACGTGGGATGACCATGTCCCGGCAACGTGGTGGTTCTTGCCGTGGATGTCGCTTGCGAGCGCCCCGCCGACGCTGACGAAACGGGTACCCGGAACGACGGGCGGGAAGAAGCCGCGTGGGAGGAAGATTCGGACGATCTCGGCAATGCTCACGCCCGCCTCGCAGCGCAGCCAGCCGGTGTCGGCATCGAACCCAAGGATGCGGTCAAGCCGCTCGGTCAACAGCGTGATGCCCGAGGAGAGCAACGCGGCGTCGCCATAGGCCCGGCCCATGCCGCGCGCCAGCATCGGCTTCCCGTCACGGGAGGCGATGGCGTCCTGCAGGTCGCGTCGCGATCCGGCGCGCACGCATTCGGCCGAGATGCGCGGATAGCGCCCCCAGCCTTCTAGTTGTTGAGTGACCGTGGTGGACACTCGCGTCCCCGATCTGAAATGCGCATGAGACCAGACTATCGGGCCGCGACGCGATGCGGCAACGCTATTTGAGAACCTCTTAACGCACGGGAGGCGGTTCACCGCGCCGGTTCGCGAGCGTTCGGGGCAGCAGATCGTAGCGGGTCTCGTGGCCCGCGAAGAAGCGAAGCAGCTCATCGACCATCAACGCGAAAAACCGATTGCTGTTGGCCGCCGTCACGCCGGCTATGTGCGGCGTGATGAAGGCGTTCTCGAGGTCTCTGATCGGCGAGTCGAGGGGGATCGGCTCCGGTTCGAAGACGTCCAGGCTGGCGATGATGTCGCCGCGCCGCAGTCTGGCGATCAGGGCGTCCGAGTCAACGATGGCGCCCCTTGAGACGTTCACGAAAACGGCGCCGGGCCTGAGCAGGCCGATCTCGCGCTCGCCGAGCATGCCGCGTGTGGCAGGGGTTATCGGCGCCAGGCAGACCACGACGTCCGGGACCGAGAGCACGTTATCGAGCGTCGTCAGCGTCACGTCATAGATGTCGGCAATCTCACGGGGTACGTATGGATCGTGGACCAGCACGGTGGCGTGAAACGGCTCCAGCAGCTCGAGGAGCCTGCGGCCGATATGACCGGCGCCGATCATGCCGACGGTCTTGCCGGTAAGTTCGCCTCGCAGGAAACCGGGGTCGTCATATCGCTCACCGGACTCGAATACCCGCTCATGATCGATCAGGCGGCGGAAAACCGACCCGGCGTTGCGCAGGCCGATGAGCATCATCGCGAGCGCCCATTCGGCCACCGGATACGATGAGCCCTGCGTCGTGTCGATCGATTTCATCTTGCGTTCAGACGCCGCCTCGACGTCGATCCGCTGCGCAAACCGGTCGCCTTCTAGCTCGCCGATGAAGCGGAGGCCGGGTGCGGCGTCCATCACCGCGGGCGTCACGCGCGGAGCGCCATGGCACACGATCAGCGCGTCGAGGTCGGATGCGAACTCGATCAGTTGCCGCTCGATCTGCGGGTCATGTGGCGGCGGCTCGTCCCAGCTCGACGATTCGTTGAACTCCCGATAGACAAACTCGGCGACTTCGCCAAGGCGCGCCAGGTCGGCTACTCCAATGTCGCGCTCACGCGTCTCCAGGTTGGCGGCAAGACCGACCCTGAATTTCCTGAGACCGGAGTCTGGCATAAGGAGTATCCTCCCCAATCGGTGTGGCGTGCGCTGAGATGGCGGCAGGCAAAGAATCGCAGGCTGAATAGGAATTCGCCAGTCGAATATCTGTAACCATAGGCAATTCGGGTGGACATATGAAATCAGACGAAGTTGAGGCGCTCGTTTTCGACGTATTCGGGACCGTGGTTGACTGGCGCACATCGGTCATCGAAGAGAGTGCCGCTTTTGGCGCCCGCCATGGCATCGACACCGACTGGCCGGCCTTCGCAGATGAATGGCGCCACGCCGGTTACAGCGGTGGGATGAAGCGCGTCGCAAGCGGTGACCTGCCATGGATGAAGGTCGATGCGCTACATCGGATGAAGCTGGACGAGATGCTGTCGGACCTGGGCGTGACGAGCGTTTCAGAAGATGAAATCCACCGCCTCAGCTATGTCTGGCACAGGCTGAAGCCCTGGCCAGACACGCCTGAGGGACTAGATCGTTTGCGCACGAAGTACACCGTGGCGTCGCTCTCAAACGGGAACGTGTCCCTGCTAACCGATATGGCGAAGAACGGCGGTTTCCGCTGGGATTGCGTACTCTCGGCAGAGCTGGCGCACGCATACAAGCCCGATCCGAAGGCATACGAGACGACTGCGGATCTGCTCAGTCTGCCGACCGAACGCGTGATGATGGTGGCCGCTCACAAGCACGACCTCGAGGCCGCCCGCGCCACGGGCATGAGGACCGCATTTATCCGGCGTCCGGACGAGTTCGGGCCAGATAACCCGCCCCCCGACCTGACGCCCGACAGCCCGAGCGGCGTGCCATACGACTACGTGGCCGACGGCTTTATCGACCTGGCCGATCAGATGGGGTGCGAGTAGGGGCCACCGCCGGTGGTACCCTTACGACCCAGTTCTCAGATGTGCCTGACTAAGCTAAGTAAGGAATCCCTCCGTGACCTTCTTTCACTCCCGCCGTTCCGCAGTAGTCGCCCGCAGGGGCGCTGTCGCGACCAGCCAACCTCTCGCCGCGCAGGCCGGGCTGAGGATGCTCCAGGATGGTGGAAACGCCGTTGACGCCGCGGTCGCGACCGCGGCCGCGCTAAACGTTTTGGAGCCGGGTTCGACGGGCATCGGCGGCGATATGTTCGCCCTTATATGGATGAAGGACGAGATGAAAGTCACAGCCCTGAACGGCAGCGGCCGGTCCGCGAAGGCGGCAAACGCCGAAGACGTGAAGAAGAAGGGCTACGACAAGATCCCCAGAGACGGCAAGGACGTCGCCTTCTCGGTCAGCGTGCCCGGGACTGTCGATGGGTGGCAGACGTGCCTGGAGCAGTATGGCCGCATGACGCTGAAAGAGGTGCTTCAGCCGGCCATCGAGTACGCCAGGGAGGGATACGGCGTCACCGAGATCATCGCCAACGGCTGGGCAGGCAACGAGGCGAAACTAAATCAGCGGCCTTCAGGCGGCGAGATGCTGAAGAACGGCCGTGCGCCGAAGCAGGGCGAGATCATGAAGTTGCCCGAACTCGGCAACACGCTCGAGCAGATTGCCGAGGGTGGCAAGGACGCCTTCTACAAGGGCGACGTGGCGAAGAAGATCGCCGATTTCGTGCAGGACGAGGGCGGCTGGATCACCGAGGACGATCTCGCCGAGCACCACTCGGACTGGGACGAGCCGATATCGACCGATTATCGAGGCACGACCGTTTACGAGTGCCCGCCGAACGGCCAGGGCATCGCGGCGCTGATGGCCCTGAACATTGCCGAGGGATTCGATATAGCTGACATGGGCGCACAGTCCCCGGACGCCTATCACCATCTCATCGAGTCGATGCGCCTGGGCTACGCGGACGCCCTCCAGTACGTCGCGGACCCGCGCGCGACAGAGGTACCGATCACCGGCATGCTCGACAAGGGCTACGCGGCTTCCCGCAGGTCGCAGATCAGCTCAGACAGTGTGCTGGCGGACGTCTCATACGGCGTGCCCGGCCCGGCGGCCGATACGGTCTATCTCACCGTCGTCGACGGTGAAGGCAACGCCTGCTCATTCATCAACAGCCTCTTCCAGGGCTTCGGCTCCGGACTGGTCGTTCCCGGCACCGGCATTGCGCTGCAGAACCGGGGCGCTCTCTTCTCGCTCGACCCGTCGCACCCCAACTACATCCACGGCGGCCAGCGGCCGTATCAGACCATCATCCCGGCCATGGCAACACGGGACGGCGAGATGTGGCTGTCGTTCGGCGTGATGGGCGGATACCAGCAGCCGCAGGGCCACATGCAGGTCGTCTCAAACATGGTCGACTTCGGCATGGACTCCCAGCAGGCGCTTGACGCTCTCAGGTTCAAGATCGACGTCGAAGGCGACTGGAGCGTGGCGGTCGAAGAGGACATGCCTGAATCTACCGTCAGCGAGCTGCGCAGGCGCGGCCATAAGGTGAACGTTGCGAGCGGCTACGACCGGGTCGGATTCGGCGGCGGGCAGATAATCAGCCGTGACGCCGAGACCGGCGTGCTGACGGCTGGCTCGGAGCCACGGAAAGACGGCGCCGCGGTCGGCTGGTAGGCGTGACCCTGATGGCGCCAGGGGAGACGGTTCCTCGATGAAGATCGGCTTCATCGGCATTGGCAACATTGGGAGCCACATGGCGCGCAACGTGCTCGCGTCCGGTGAGCATGAGATGCGCGTCTTCGATATCTCACGCGACGCGATGGCGGCCCTGGTGGATGATGGCGCGACTGCAGCGGCGAGTCCGCGAGATGCCGCGGTCGGCGCGGACATCGTGTTCACATCGCTTCCCGGACCGGCCGATGTGCTGGAGGTCGCCCTCGGCGAGGCGGGCATTCTCGATGCCCTGGAGCCGGGTTCGGTTTACGTTGATCTCAGTACCGTATCGCCTCAGACGCTACAGACCGTGGCCGAGGCCGCATCAGCGAGGAGTGTGCAGGTGCTCGATTGCCCGGTCAGCGGCGGCGTTATCGGGGCGGAGGCTGCGACACTTTGCCTGATGGCAGGCGGCGACAGGGAGACGTTCGACCGGATCAAGCCCGTTCTCGATCTGATCGGAGAACCGGAAAAGGTGCTCCACTGTGGCGATGTGGGAGCAGGATCTGTCTGCAAGCTCGTTAACAATCTGGTCGGGCTCTCTACGGGCGTTCTGCTGGCTGAAGCATTCAGCATGGGACTTGCGGCGAAGGTGGACCCTGGAATCTTGTATCGGGTACTCATGGGCAGTACCGGCGCGAGCGGAACCCTGGCGCAGTGGGATGAGTCCGTGCTGGCGGGGAATTTCGAGCCGGGATTCGCTCTCACACTGGGCGCCAAGGACGTCCGGCTGGCAACGGATCTGGCCCGTAGTCTGGGCATCCCCATGGAGATGGCCAATCTTGCCGATCAGAAGTACACCGAGGCGTTGAACGCAGGGTTGGGGCCCGAGGCTTCCGCAGCGGTCGTGAAACTGCAGGAACGGCGTACAGACATCAATATTCGTTACGTCGAAAAACAGGGGTAGCCGGGCTACTCCATCCTGTATCTGATCTGCCCGGTCGGCATGCTAGAATTCCGACTCTAATCTGCAGTAAGCGCAGCTTCCATCTGCCAGGCGTCATGACCATGCAGACGCCAGAACGGCCAAGATGGCATTTGCTTCACGGTTCCGGTATGCCGCACAGGCGGTCCGACAAACGGCGCATCCCGGGCGCAACGCGGATTAAGAACAGACAATCGGGGGAAGGTTTTTGGGAGAAATCAACGTAGCCATCATTGGCGTCGGCAACTGTGCGTCCTCACTCGTGCAGGGCGTTCACATGTACCGAGAGGCGGATCCGGACGCCGATATTCCCGGCATCATGAACACCGTGATGGGCGGATATCACATCGGCGACATCAATGTGGTCGCGGCCTTTGACGTTGATAAGGACAAGGTCGGCAAGGATCTAAATGCAGCCATCCACTCCGGCCTCAACAACACGATCAAGTTCTACGACGTGCCGGCGACCGGCGTGAAGGTTCATCGCGGCATGACTCACGATGGCCTCGGTGAATTCCTGAGCGAAGTCATTGAGCCCGCGCCCGGCCCGACGGACGATATCGTCGGCATCTTGCGCGATAAAAAAGTCGACGTGGTGCTCAACTACCTGCCCGTTGGCAGTGAGATGGCCACCAAGTGGTACGTGGAGCAGGCGCTTGCCGCAGGCTGCGGTTTCGTCAACTGCATCCCCGTGTTCATAGCCAGCCAGGACTACTGGGCGAAGCGGTTCCAGGATAAGGGCGTGGCCATCGTCGGCGATGATATCAAGTCGCAGGTCGGCGCAACCATCATCCATCGCGTACTGGCCCGGCTCTATGAAGATCGCGGCATCCATCTGGACCGTACGTTCCAGCTCAACTTCGGTGGTAACACGGACTTCTTGAACATGCTTGAGAGGAAGCGTCTGAAGTCCAAGAAGATTTCGAAAACCCAGTCGGTGAAATCACAACTTGACCACGAGATCAGCGCCGACGAGATTCACATTGGCCCCAGCGACTATGTGCCATGGCTGGAAGACCGCAAGTGGGCATACATCCGGATGGAGGGCACCACTTTCGGGAACGTGCCTCACAACATCGAGTTGAAGCTGGAGGTCCACGATAGCCCCAACTCAGCGGGTGTGGTCATCGACGCCATCCGAAGCGTCAAGATCGCGCACGATCGCGGGGAATCCGGCCCATTAGAGGGCCCATCGGCCTACTTTATGAAATCTCCGCCGGTGCAGTACCGTGATGACGTTGCGCGGCAGATGGTGGAGGATTTTGCGAACGGGGCCGGCCCGTCCTCCCAACGGGCTTATAAACCGTCTGGTAAATCGTCGAAGAGAAAGTCGAAGAAATAGCGTTTCAGGGGCGAGCACAGGCAGAAGCCGCGCTACGCCAGGACTAGAGACTCCCCAGTGAAAATAGCCCTGGTATCGCCATATGAGATCAACCACTACGGCGGGGTAAACGGCCACGTCGGGTCCCTCGCGGCAGAGTTCACCGGGCAGGGCCATGACGTGACGATCATGGCGCCGTGCAACGTCCGCACAAATGAGATTTGGGGAATTCCATTTTTCTCGCTTGGCAGGGCAGTTCCTGTTCACACCGCCGGTTCCGTGGCACAGCTATCGCCCGCGATATGGAAGCATTGGCAGATACGCCGCTTCCTGCGCGATGAGGCCTTTGATGTAGTCCATGTCCATGAGCCGTTTTCGCCGATTCCCGTTTACCAGGTTGTGCTCGCGTCCAATACGCTGACCATAGGCACATTTCATGCCTATAACTCCGCTACCCGCCGCCTCCGCATATGGAAGCGCGTTCTTCTTCCCATCTACAACGCGCTTGATGGGCGCATCGCGGTCTCAGAGGCGTCAAAGGAGTTCGTCGCGACGCACTTTCCGGGAGAGTATGAGGTAATTCCAAATGGAATCGAGATTGAACATTTCGCAAAGACGCGCTCTCGACTGCCGGAATTCGACGATGGGAAGGTCAATATACTTTTCGTCGGCCGGGCGGAGGTGCGAAAGGGCCTGAAATATTTGATTGGCGCGTTCAGCCTGCTTAAGTGGGAGATGCCCAATATCAGGCTGATAGTGGTCGGCCCCGGCAACCCGGACCAGGACAGCGCCCGATACATGGCTGAGCGCGGGGTGGGCGATGACATCTGTTTCGTCGGCTCTCCAAGTTACGAAGATCTCCCGAGCTATCACCACTCAGCAGACATCTTCTGTACGGCGTCGATAGACAGGGAGAGCTTCGGTTACGTCGTCGCCGAGTCGATGGCCGCCGGCCTGCCGATCGTGGCCACGGATATCGCCGGGCACCGGAGTGTGGTGGGCGACAGAGGTAACGCCTTGATGGTTCCACCGAAAGATGAGGCGGCGCTGGCGGGCGCGCTCAGGACCCTCATCGAAGACCCGGCGTTGCGAGAGCGTCTTGGCAAGGCTGCGCGCGAGAAAGCCGAGGAGTACCGGTGGTCCCGGGTCTCGTCCCTGATCTACGACTACTATCAGTCGACCGCAGCCGCAGTCGGGAATGGCCGCAGTGGCGCCGGGTTCCCGGCTCCGTAGCCGGTGGCAAGCATCCAGGAATCAAGAGACACTCTCCGGAAGGCCGTCTCCAACTGGTTCGAGCGGCCCATGGTGTCACTATTCGCCGCGCTGGGGATTGGCCCCAACATTGCGACGCTGCTGGGAGTGGCAGTCGCCGGCGTTGCGGCCTACTTCGCCTCCACCGGCGACTTCCTGATCGCAGGGATACTCGTACTTGCCGGTTCCGCGTTCGATATCGTGGACGGTGGCCTGGCGCGCCGCGCCGGGACGGTCAGCCGCCGGGGCGCGATGCTGGACTCGGTGATGGACCGAGTGAGCGAGTCTGCGGTATTTCTCGGCCTCATCATCTATTTCACCAAGGACGAATCTTTCAGTCAGACCGACTCGATACTAATCGTGATCGCGCTGACCGGGTCGCTTATGGTCAGTTACGTCCGCGCGCGCGCCGAAGGCCTGGGGCTGCGCGGCAAGGGCGGCTTCATGACGCGTCCCGAGCGGGTCGCAATTACGGGTATCCTATTGATTGCCGACCAGCCAACCGCGATGTTGTGGATTCTCGCCGTTGGCACGCCACTCAGCGCCGCCCACCGCTTCATCGACGTGTGGCGGGGGGCGGGACGTGAAGACGCATGAAACTCACGACATGCAGTCCGGGAGGCGGAACAGGGCGTATTAAAGACCGCGCGCAGTGGCCTTGGAACTTGCGCAATCCCCCGGGCGCCGGTCTCAGCACGAATTTTGACTTCGGCACGGAGATAGACCTCCTCACATGGCGAGATACCTGATCACATACGCACACGCACCGGGCTTCGCCGCCCTCGTTCGGAGTGCCGCGCTCGTCGCCGCCGTGTTTGCGTTCCTTCTCCTCTCCAGTGCCGCCTGGCCCAATCCCGCCCGGGCCGATGGGGAGATCGAGATTGTCCGGGCCACGGCGGTCAGCGAGTTTCCGGAAGGATTTCGCTTCAACCTTGAGGTCATTTCCGAGACTGAAATCGACGAGGTCAAGGTTAATTTCGAGATCGCCGGAAGGGCTGCGAACCAGTACAACTACCTGGATATGGAACAGGCTGAGAACGGATCGATCCGTGCGAACCTGGTCTCAGGTGAGTACTTTCACCGAACCAACACGCGCGATCGGTACTCGCCGCCTGGCACCATCATCAACTACTCCTTCGAGATCACTGACGTCGAGGGAAATGTGACGACCACCGATTCCGAGCAGCTGATCTACATGGACGCCCGATTTGAGTGGGAGACGGTGACGCAGGGCCCGGTTACAACGTTCTTTCACGGCCCCGTCGGCGTCCGCGCCACGGCTATGACGCAGGTTGCCCTGGATACCCTGGCCAACATGGGGCCGCTGCTGGGCGCGGAGATCGCAACCCCGCTTCGAATCATCATGTACAACAACACCGCGGAGATGCTGGGAGCGCTGGCTGCCCGCAGCAGCGCAATCTCGCGTGAACTCATCACGGAAGGCCAGGCGTTCGGTGAGCAGAACGTCGTGCTTCTGCTGGGCAACGGCCGAAGAGCCGGCGGTACGATTTCGCATGAACTCGTACACGTTCTCCTCTCGCGCGCTACCGCCAACTCGAGCCTTCCCGTGCCGCTCTGGATGAACGAAGGACTGGCGGAGTACGGAAACGTAGATCAGGGCATCGGCTACTATCGTTTCCTGGAGTGGGCGGTGGACACAAACCGCACCACGCCCTTCGAGTCTCTGAATGTATTCCCCGGAGACCCTAACCTCAGCCTGGTCGCCTACGGCCAGTCTCGCAGCGCCGTCGAGTACATCATCGCGGAGTTTGGCCGGGAGAAGATGTCTGAGTTGATGGCTGTGATCGATTCGGGTATCCCGTTCAATGCGGCGATGGTGCGCACCTACGGGTTCGATACGCGAGGCCTGGACGAACTCTGGCGCGCCGAAGTGGGCGCAGAGCCGCTGCCGGATCGGGAGGGCCGGTCCGGAGACGGAGCATCACCCACGCCTGAGTCCACCAGAACACGGATCGCTCCCCTCACGCTGGAGTCCGTGGCGGCCGCAGGCGCTGCGCGAACGGCAACTCCGGAGCCAGAATCGGAGCCAGGGCGATCAGATGAAGAAGATCAGGCTGAGGCATCACCGGCGCCCGAAAGCACATCGGAAGCACCGGGGGAGCGTGGGACCAGCGGCGGCTGTTCCGCTCCCAGTCATGGCGGGGGCCCGCCCGAGGCAGCGTCTGCCGGGCTCTTGCTAATGCCATTCGCCGTATTCGCGTGGCTCAGGCTGCGGCGCGGACGGTTCTCCAGTTAAAAGCGGACATCCCGTGCCGCGCTGAGCAAGTCTTCAAGCGTCCCGCCGAGTATCGCTTTTTTCGCATCGTCCGAGACGAAAGTGCAGTGGGTTCGGAACGCCTCCAGCGACTGCTTGTGCGTCATATAGAAGTTCACCACGGGGTAGTCCGAGCCCCAGACCATGCGGGTGCCAAATCTCTCATACGCGGCCCTGTATATCCAAAGAGTGTCCGAGTACGGATACTCCCACTTCCGATCATCGTCGCTGAGGTAGGAGAAGCCAGAAAGCTTCAGATAGATATTCGGCAACTCGGCAGATGTCAGCACCTCATTGAGCATCTTATGGGGCGGCGGCTCACTGGCCTTCAACCCCGACATGTGGTGGCAGAGGATCGGCATATCAGGGAACTTTTCTGCAACCCGCCGCAGGGCAGGCTGGTGGTGTGGGGCGCACGCGATGGAGGCGATCAGCTTCGCGTCCGCCGCAACCCCCAGGAAGTCCAGGCCCTCCCGAGTCGTTAGCCATGTACCGTCGTCCTCATTGGCGAGATAGTGGGTGAATCCCTTTATCGGCCACTTCTCGATAGCCGCCTCCATGCGGGATGCCGCGCCCGGCGTGTGGTACGTATCGGACCACGAGCAGTCGACGTCGGCGTACTGGTAGAGCCGGGTCGGATAGCGCCTCACCGCATCAGCAATGTAGTCGTTGTTCTTCGGATTATGTTCGATCTGTGCCGAGACGACGGTCGCCTGCTGAACGTCGTTCAGGTCCATCTGGTTGATGAGCTGTTCAATCCGGCCCCTGCTCTCCGGGTCGGGGACGGGAGGGTCATACGGCCAGTACTCCCAGCCATGGCAATGCGAGTCGATGATCATGATCGCCCCTTCTCCAAAGATTCCGCTGGCCCCAACGCTACCCGGAACGCAATCCTACCGCCTACCGGCCCCAGTTCCGCAACCACCCCGGCTTCGCGTGGGGGCAGGTTTCAAACCTGCCTGTGCGTCGTCGACTACAACGGTCTGCCTACCTCCATGTCCACCCGATACTGGAATCGCTTTTCGCTCCCATGGCTGATAGATCGACGGTGCGGGACGGGCGGGTTTCAATCCCGCCCCAACCATTTGTCCCGGTCGGCCTGGACGCTCCGAGCGCAATTCGCCTCCGCAACGCGTAACCGGAAGTTCACACCCGCGAAACACCACGGAAACATTCGCCACCTAGTCTGCTACTCAATGTCCGCGCCGTAACTTCGCGCGTGGAGCGTGGAAGCGTATAGGCCGGCACGCCGGCAGAACTGAACTGGGTGGAGAATATGGATTCTGGCAATATCGCATGGATGTTGACCGCTTCGGCCCTGGTGCTCTTCATGACACCCGGCCTGGCCTTCTTCTACGGAGGACTGGTGCGGGGCAAGAACGTCGTCAACATGATCATGATGAGTTTCATGGCGATGGCGGTCGTTGGCATCGCCTGGATTTTGTGGGGCTACAGCCTGGCGTTTGGCGGCGCTAATGAATTCATCGGAAACTTCGATTACCTCGGCTTCAAAGATGTACTTCCCAACATCGATACCAACGGCATTGAGCATGTGTTCGATGCTGACGGCAACCTGGTCGAGACAATTGACCGAGGAACCATCTACTCGTCGATGACGGTCGCGATCTTCCAGATGATGTTTGCGATCATCACGCCGGCGCTGATTACCGGTGCCGTGGCCGAGCGGTTCAAGTTCAAGACGTACCTGATTTTCCTGGTCCTCTGGATGACTTTCGTATACGCCCCCATCGCACACTGGGTGTGGGGTGACAACGGTTGGATTGGCAATATGGGCGCATCCGACTTCGCCGGCGGCACGGTGGTTCACATCAATGCTGGCCTGGCCGCGGTCGCGGCGGTGATCCTGGTGCGCAAGCGACGCGGCGTAGAACGCGGCATCGAAGCTCATAATGTTCCGTACGTCGTGCTTGGCGCCGCAATACTCTGGTTCGGCTGGTTTGGCTTCAACGCCGGCAGCGCCCTTGCGGCCAACGGCTCCGCGGTGAACGCCTTTATGGTCACGAATACCGCCGCCGCGATGGCCGCCCTCACCTGGGTAATGCTTGGCTACTTCACCACCGGCCGTGCGAGCGCTGTTGGCGCCGCATCGGGCGCAGTCGCCGGGCTGGTGGCGATCACACCGGCTGCAGGCGACGTCGGTGCGATGGGCTCACTTGGGATCGGTTTGATAGCGGGCGCCCTGACCTGGCTGACGGTGCGATACCGGCACCTCTTGCGCATCGATGACGCGCTGGAAGTGTTCGCAGTCCATGGCGTCGGCGGTATAGTAGGCGCACTGCTGACAGGCGTCTTCGCGGCCGCAGTGCTCCAGGGTAACGCAGGGGTCGTCGAGGGTGAGTTCGATCTTCTATGGGCGAACTTCCGAGCCGTTGCCGCAACTGTAGGTTACTCATTCGGCGTGACCATTGTGATCCTCATGATCCTGGACAAAGTACCGGGCCTCGGCCTCCGGGCTAGCGAAAGCGACGAGGATAACGGCTTAGACATATCGCTCCACGGTGAGCGAGGCTACGTCGGCGATGGCGCCGATTAGGACTAATCCGAGTAGACTCAATCGAAATACCATCCGTAAAATTCGATAGATCCGGTGGGGCTGCTACAAGCGGCAGCCCCACCGCCCACCTCCCACCAAAGGAAGTGAACCAACATGATCAAAATTGAAGCCATCGTAAGGCCGGAGCGTGTCAATCTCGTGGTTGACGCGCTCGCAGACGCCGGATGCGCGGGCTATCACCTGTTCAACATCCACGGCGCCGGGCGGCAGGGCGGCGTCGAGGTCTTCACCGGCCGCGGCGCAGGCACAGCCACCCGTTCAGCGCTGCCAAAGACGTTGATCACCGTCGTGGTCAGCGATTCGAAAAAAGAGAGCGTCATTGAGGCGATCACCAGCTCCGCGAGAACCGGCGAAGAAGGAGCCATCGGCGACGGCAAGATCTTTATCACGGAGATCGCTGACGCCATCCGGGTCCGCACCGGTGAGCGGGGTGAGGACGCACTTTAGGATGCAGCCGGCCCCGGGCTGACCGGAGACCGGCAAGCGCAGGAGCGGCGGGATCGTGCGGCGGGCACTCCCGCCGCTTCGCGTTTCCGGCACATCGTTGTATGCGGCCTGGAGGCTGGGATAAGATTTCAATGGTATTAGCCCTTGTCAGCGCCGTGTCTTGGGGGCACTCAGGACCGGACATGACAGGGCAAGCATGAGATCCGCAGGAGCGTAGCTCAGTTGGCTAGAGCACCGGTCTCCAAAACCGGCGGTCGGGGGTTCGAATCCCTCCGCTCCTGCCATACTTAGTCTCAATACGAAAACGACCCCCAATCTCGGGGGCCGTTTCGCGTCGATTGCAAACCGATTCGCTCTGAAGCCGAAGACACAGCAGCCTGGATTCGCCCCATACCATCAACTGTCCGCTTCAATCTCCCAGATGTCCGCGATCCGAAGCCGTATTGCGTCGATCAACTGATGCGCCGCCTTACAGGCAGCCCAACCGGTAGCAAAAGTGGTCCTGCTGCCCTCGTTGCGTAGCTCCTCCATCGCAACCTCTCTACTGGACTGTGCATGTGGGAGATATGAAGATCACGAAAAACACGGAGTAGCTCCACTGCGGAACCGTGGCAAACAACCAGTCCATCAGCTCTCTAAGTGGTGGCGGGGAATCCTCACAAAAACCTCATACTTTTCGCGTCTGCCCTCACGCTTGCCTCACGGTCTCGGATGGACGGTACCCGTAACTGCTGGTCGGAGGAGTTTGGTACGGCGTCACCGAAATTTCCGGCCAGCGGTATTTTCTTGAAGCAGGCTTGGATCACATGCCTGCTCACCATCCGAGTTGGCCTGTTTTTCACACTAATCTCACGCGATAGCTGCGCAATTCATGCCTGGTACACGCCCATAGAGGCACTCTGTGGCTGTTGCGTTCAGAGCGATGTCTTCGACGAAGGAGAAATCACAGGTTGTACTGGAGAGCCTGTCGGAAATGTGAGGCAGGAGCAGTCAGGCTGATTGTGGACTGGGACGGCGAACACTTCCAATGCCTCAATTGCGGCTACGCGTTGGACACCAGGCTCGTTGTCAACTCAGAAAAGAGTCTGAGTTCGAATCAGACGATTGGCGGTGGTGAAGGGGTGGCAGCATGACCGCATTTACGTCGACGGACAAAGCGAAGCGGGGAGCGACGAGAGGGCCATTCGGGAGGTTTCTTGTACCGCTGGATGGATCAAAATTGGCAGCTGGAATCCTCCCAGCAATGAAAGATCTGGCGAATAGGTTGGCAGCGCAGGTTGACCTGCTGGCTATCATCGATCCAGAAACGACTGAACTACAGTCTTACTTGCCCGCGATGGCCGAGGTTTCTCGCATGACGATGTCGGCTGATGGACGGGAGAGGGCGGAAGACTTCGAACTGGGGCGGGTTCATGCGGCTATCGA
>JADFHP010000152.1 GCA_022567135.1 Chloroflexota bacterium | reverse complement strand
AGGCCGGGACCTAATTAATGGCTAGAATTTTGATCATCGAGGACCAACCGGCGTTGTGCCGGCTGTACAAGACCGTCCTGGATCGCGACGGGCATGACGTAACCCTGGCGGAAAGCGGTGAGGCGGGCATCGAGGCAGCCCGGCGGATTACGCCCGACCTGGTCGTCCTCGACCTGATACTCCCTGCAATGCCCGGCGTCCAGGTGGCGCGGCAGCTTCGCGACGAGGGTTTCCTGGACAAAGCGCCGCTGATCGTAACCAGCGGTATCGGCGGAGATGAAACGAGAGCCATCGCCGAGTCTTTGGGTGCCAGCGCCGTCTTGAGCAAACCCTTCGACATAGGCTCGATGCTCGACGCTATAAAAAGCGCATTGGAAACCTGGTCCGGAAACACCTCTCCCGCATAGGCGTGGATTGGCGCGGTCCCAATAACGTTCAGGGGCGCCCGATCGAATCGGGGCGCCCCTACTTCGTCCAGTTCGGTGATTTTGTCAATATTATTTAGATAAGGTCTCTTTAGATCAGGTCGATTAGAGGGCTGACCTTAATGAACACCGGGGCGAATACCAGGGAGACGATGGCCATCAGCTTGAGTAGAATGTTCAAGGACGGACCCGAAGTGTCCTTGAAGGGGTCACCTACCAAGTCGCCCTCGACCGCGGCCTTGTGGGCGTCCGAGCCTTTCCCTCCGTAATTCCCCAGCTCCACGTACTTCTTGGCGTTGTCCCATGCGCCGCCGGCGTTCGCCATGAAGATGGCGAGCAGGAAGCCGGCGACGATCGATCCCAGGAGCAGTCCGCCAAGCGTCTCGCCGCCCAGCCATGCCCCCACGATGATCGGCGCCGATATCGCGATCAGACCCGGAAGGATCATCGCCCGCAGCGCGCCGCGCGTCGATATGTCCACCGCCCGTGCGGCATCAGGCTTCACGCCCGGCAAGCCTTCCCGTAAACCGGGTATCTCACGGAACTGCCGCCGCACCTCTTCGATCATGTCTCCCGCCGCGTCGCCCACCGCCTTCATAGTCAATCCGGCGAACAGGAACGGAAGCATTCCGCCGATGATCAGTCCGACCATCACGTCGGCGTTCAAGAGATTGAACGCGTCCTTCGACAGCCCGGTGACCTGCGAGTAGGCAACCATCAGAGCCAGCGCCGTCAGCACGGCCGAGCCGATGGCAAAGCCCTTGCCCGTCGCCGCCGTGGTGTTGCCCAGCGCATCCAGCGCGTCCGTGCGCTCCCTGACCTCCGGGTCGAGGTGCGCCTGCTCGGCGATGCCGCCGGCGTTGTCCGCAACCGGCCCGTAGGCGTCGGTAGCCAGCGTGATGCCGAGCGTCGACAACATGCCGACCGCCGCAAGCGCGATACCGTATACGCCCGCCAGCTCGTTGGCGCCCCAGATCGCCGCGGCAATCGCAACGGCCGGTATCACCGTGCTGAACAGGCCGATTGCCACGCCGGCGATGATCACCGAGGCAGCCCCCGTCGGCGACTGCGCCGCGATCCACTGCACAGGCCGGTTCTCGTATGAGGTGAAATACTCGGTCGCCGTCCCGATCACCTGCCCGGCCACGAGGCCGACGACGACCGCCCAGAACAGCCGGAAGTCCAGATCGAGAACGATAATCGCAACCGCAGTGCCCGCGAGCGCGAGCCCTCCAGCGGTGAATATCCCGGTGCGGATAGTCCATAGCAGGCGCGACATTCCGGCATCCTCCGGCGCCCGTACCAGGAAATTTCCGAATATGGAGGCACCGATGCCGATCGCGGCCACCAGCATCGGCAGCACGAACAGGTCGGAGTCGAAATCGTCCGCCCCACCGGCCGCGCCGAGAGCGACGAGCCCGGCGCCAGACGCCGCAAGCGCAAGAGCGGCGATGATCGAGCCGACATACGACTCGAACAGGTCCGCGCCCATCCCCGCAACGTCGCCAACGTTGTCGCCGACGTTGTCAGCGATAGTCGCCGGGTTGCGCGGGTCGTCCTCCGGAATGCCCGCCTCTACTTTGCCTACCAGGTCAGCCCCGATGTCCGCCGCCTTCGTGTAAATGCCGCCGCCAACCCTGGCGAACAGCGCTATCGATGAGGCCCCGAAACCGAAGCCGGCCACTATCGAGAAATCCTGGAATATCAGCCATAGGGCCGTGACGCCGATGAGCCCGATGCCGACCACCGTCATACCCATTACCGACCCGGCGCTGAAGGCCACTCGAAGGCCCTTGTTCAGGCCCTCTCCAGCCGCCGTGGCCGTCCTGGTGTTCGCCCGGACGGCAATGCTCATGCCGATCAGCCCGGCAAGGGCCGAGCCGAGCGCGCCCGCAAGATACGAGAGGGCGGTCCAGGGACCGTCCGTGGTTATCCCGAAGCCTCCACTTTGAAGTTCCTTCAGGCGCGCGTTATCGAGCACGTTATAGTCGATGAAGACGGCCAGCACGATGAATATCACGACGACGAACACGGCCAGGATGGAGTACTCAGCCTTCAGGAAGGCCATCGCGCCTTCCCTGATCAGCTCGCCGATCTCCCTGACTTCCTGGCTCCCCTCGTCCTGGCGCATGACGAACCAGGCCAGTACGAGCGCCATCAAAAGCGCCAGCCCCCCGGCAGCCAGGGCTATGACGATCGATTCCATCTAATTCCCCTCCGCGAAAGAACCTCCCCGTCCGGGAAGGTCCGTTACAGGCGCACGCCCGCGAGCGCGCCGTCACTACGTAATTAGCCAGCGAAAACGCTATCAGGCGGGTTAACGCCCGTCAATCGTAATCCGTGCCTGAATGACGAAATTCGACGCACCATCCAACCCGTTGGCAAGCACCACGCGTAGGGGCCGTGGCTTGTGCCATCCTGAGCCGCTTGTCCTGAGCTTCGAAGGGGTCGAAGGGCCTTTCCTGAGCCCGTCGAACGGCCTGGCCATTCCCAGACCCACCTGGGGCAATTCGCCTTCGCACCCGGCCGCAAACGCCCCAATCCCCGTTCAGTCCAGAGACATCTGGTCCGCCAGACGCTTCGCCGCCGCCTCGACATCGTCCGCGCCCGCCACGGCGCTGATCACGCAGACCGAGTCGGCGCCCGCCTCCAGCACCGGGCCCACATTCGACTCGTTGATCCCGCCGATCGCCACCACCGGCACGGCCACCACCTCGGCCACCCGCCTCAGCACCTCCAGCCCCGCAGGACGCGTATTCGACTTGGTTGGCGACTCGTAGATCGCTCCCACCGCAACGTAATCGGCCGAGTCAGACTCCGACGCGATCGCCTCGTCAAATACCGCGTTCGACTGCCCCACAAGCTGGTCTGAGGAAAGTATCTGCCGGGCATCGCCGATCGACATATCGGACTGGCCGACGTGCAGCCCGTCCGCCCCGGCCAGCCGTGCGATATCGGCATCGTCGTTCGCAAAGAACAGCGCGTTGCCCTCGGCGCAGATCTGCGCCAGCTCACGTGCGCTCGCCAGCACCGCCGCCTTGCCCGAAACCTTGTCCCGCAGCTGGATTGCCGCCGCGCCGCCCGCAACCGCCGCACGGGCGACGTCCGCAACCGGCCTGCCCTTCGTGTGCTCCGGGTCGACGATCACGTAGAGCCCGCCGCGCATGTTTTCCGCCTTCGGCCGCCGCACATCCTCGCCCAGCCGGGCGTCGATGCGTTCGAGGACTTTCAGGGCGCCATCTACCCATGGTCCGCGCAGGCCCGCAATATCTTCTGGCGTCAGCTTTTGCAGCAGCTCGATAGTCGACCGCACGACCGAAGCCGCGCCAAGACCGGTCGGCTGCGGGTTCTTGCCCCGCTCAATGACGTCCGCAAACGCCTGCCGGTCGCGCTCGGCGTCTGCACCGGGCACTGGCGCAGACTCACGCAGCGTCTTCAGATCCGTGGTCAGGCCGATCGGCTGGGTAACGACGACCTCGAGAAATCGCAGGTTCTGATGGATTGCCTCGATCTGCGCGGCAACGTAAGCCGCCCGCTGTTCGCTGTCAGTCATAGCGCCTTTCGATCAGGCCGGATTGGCAGGCCGGAATAGCCGGAATCTCGATAAGATTCGGGGGCCTCAGCCCCCCGGAAAAAGCCGCCGGATTGTACCATGTGGCCCGCCGATTCCCGGCCCTCGCCGGAGCCCGAAACACATACAGAAAAGAGAGCAAAAAATGCCAGCTTCACGCCCATCGCAAGAGGACCTGCTTTCCTGGATGCAAACCCTCTCCAACTGGGGCCGCTGGGGCGACGACGACGAGCTCGGCACCCTCAACCACCTGTCGCCGGAGAAGACCAAGGCCGCCGCCGCGCTGGTACAGGACGGCGTGACAGTCACCTGCTCACGCCCAATCGACTACACCGCAGGCGAACACTCACCGCGCCCGCCGCAATACTTCATGGTGGCCTCCGGCGAGCCCTACCGGCCCGGCGACGGCGGCCCGGACAAGCAGGTGGCGATGGACTACTTCGGCCTCATATTCCACGGCCAGTCAGTGACCCACCTGGACTCTCCCGCGCACTTCTTCTGGGACGGCAGCATGTACAACGGCCACCCGTCCACGCTGGTCACGACCCGGGAAGGCGCCCTCAAGGAGTCCATCGACATCGCACACAAGGGCATCGTCTCTCGAGGCGTGCTGGTCGACGTGCCGATGCTGCGCGATGTCGAGTGGATTGAGCCCGGCGACGGCGTCACGATTGCAGACATAGAAGCAGCCGAGGAGCGCTGCGGCTTCAAGGTCGAGCCCGGCGACGTCCTGCTCATGCGCACCGGCCAGTACAAGAAGATCCTCCGGGACGGCCCCCTGCCGCCAACCAGCTCATCCGGCCCGCTGCCCGAGATCCTGCCGTTCCTGCACGAGCGCGGCGTGGCAGTCTCAGGCTCCGACACCGGCAACGACGTCCAGCCGACCGGCTATGAGCGCTTCGAAAACCCCGTCCACCAGGTCGGCATAGTAGCCCTCGGACTCTGGATCCTCGACAACACCAACCTCGAAGGCCTCTCCGCCGCCTGCCGGCAACGCAACCGCTGGGAATTTTTGATAAGCATCCTGCCGCTCCGAATCCCCAACGGCACCGGCTCCCCCTGCAACCCGGTCGCTGTGTTTTAGGCAGGGTGCGGTCCATCTACACACGCCACCCCCCGGCCACCGCACGGGCCATCCTGATCCGCCTTTGGCGGACCGATGGATCTCAGCCCACCAGACTTCCCTTATCATGCGGGACGCCATGGCAGAACTCACTGAAACATCTCAGGCCGATTCGCGCCCACGATTCCGACGCCTCCTCACCACGCAGGGCTTCCTGGTTCTCGTCATCAGCAATGGCCTCGGATTAGGGGGCGAGCAGATGCGCATCGCTGCGCAGTCGTACTGGATCCTGGACAGCGGCGGCTCGAATACGGCGGTCGGATTAGCGGCCGGCCTCAGGTTCATCCCGGTGATCCTGATCAGCCTGTACGCCGGAGTCATGATCGATCGATTCGGCGGCAAGCGGGTGCTACTTGTCGAGCGCGGGCTACTGGTCCTGCTTGCCCTGGTAACGGCGCTATTTCTACTATCCGATGGGATCCAAGTCTGGCATATCGTCGCGCTCTCCACGATCGCCGGAGCGACCATAGCGATCGGAATGCCAGCGACTGAAACGCTGGTGCCGGAGATAGTGCCTTCCGATCTTCGACCATCGGCCAATCTGCTAAATCAGCTCGGTCCGTCCGCCGGGCGAACACTGGGCCCACTGCTCGCCGGAATATTGATCGCGGTTCGGGGTGTTGCGACCGCGTTCTTCGGCCTGGTTGCGGTCTACGTCGTCGCTGTGGTGATGACGATGAGATTGCCCGCCAGTCCGGCGAAAGCCGCGGGGTCTGGATCGGCGGTCAGGCAGATCGTGGACGGTATTCGCTACATCCGTCGGACTCCGCTACTTTTCTGGGTCCTGACCCTGCAGCTATTTTCTCTCATATTCTTCGGCATGATGTTTCCGCTCATACCCGCGATTGCCTTCGAGAACCTCGATGCTTCTGAGTTCGAGTTTGGCCTGTTATGGGGCGCGCTGGCAATCGGCCAGGCGGCGACGGCGATAGTGCTTGCCGTCATGGGCGGGATCAGCCGGAACGCAATCTCATTGGTTGCGGCGGCGGCGATTTATACGATCTTTGTAATTCCGGCAGCCCTGACGCACGACTTCTGGCTTGCGTTCGCGCTACTCGCCGGCCTGGGAATCGCGTTTCCACTCTGGGTTGCCGCTCAAC
>JADFHP010000030.1 GCA_022567135.1 Chloroflexota bacterium | reverse complement strand
CAAAGCTTTGCGTCTTCCGAATCGGTCGCCCACAGCGCCGCCGACCAGGAGGAAGCCGGCGAGGATCAGGCTGTACATGTTCACGACCCATTGCAGAACGGAGTTGTTGGCGTTGAAGTCGCGTGCGATGGCGGGCAGGGCGGTGTTAACCACCGTGCCATCGAGGAAGATCATGAATGTCGATAGTGATAGAAACGCCAGGATGACGTTTTTGCGTAGCTTGCGCCCGCTGTCAGATTGCGGGCCGGCATCCGGGGCTTTCGTTGCTGTGGCTGATTCACTCACTGTTATGTCCTCTATCGTGTCCGGGCTGAATGTTGATCGGGTCGAGTTGGATTGGGGGTCAAGTTATTTCCGGGTCCGTTCATTTGCCGTCCCACGTTCTGGCTGATCCGCCTCAGGCGGACGGGCCGGGGCGCTGGACAAAACCGGCTGGCCGACCTTTTTGATGCATATGAATGTCTGCGGATTCAGATCATCTGGATGTGTCCTTGCTAACTGCCCGTGGCGGGGAGTGGGGCTGAGTCAGGAATGTGCCGGTCGCGAGAGCTTCTGCTACCTGCAGCGCCGGGCCCATGTCCTTGTCCGGCTCCCACGCAGCGAAGATCGTCAGCCCGATGGCCATCGAGAACAGGGAATCGATTGCGGCTTCGGCGGGGAGGTCGGGGTTGATCTGGCCCTCTTCCTGAGCCCGTTTCACGAGGCGCAGTGCGAGCGGCCTGTTGGCTTCGAGCAGGCGCATCTGTGATGCATGGATCCGCTCGTTGATCAGCGCCTCGGCCCAGAGGAACGTTGCGACCCGGCTGTCGATATGCCGCCGGAGCCCGATGTTTAGCCGCAGCGCGTACTTGAAGATGGCGAGCAGTTCTTCGAGTGGGTCGCCACCTGTGACGTTCTGCTCGAACGCCAGCATGTCGGCTTTGCGGGAGCGCTCTCTGAGTCCTTCGACGATGTCCTCTTTGCTCTTGAAATAGTGGTAGACGGCGCCCCTCGAGAGTCCGGCCTCGGTGCGGATGTTTTCCAGGGTGGTTCCGTGGATGCCCAGTCGGGCGAAGCAGACTTCGGCGGCGTTGATGATCTGCCGCCGTCGTTCTTCGAGATATTCTTCTGTGACCTTGGGGGACATCCGCAGGTCCTTTTATGCTCATCGACAAAACCGGCGGGACAGCCGGTATTGCTGAGTATGATGCACCATATTCTGACGGGATGCAAGGCAGGCAGGGTGTCCCCTGCACCCTTCTCGGGAATGGGGGGTTTGCGGCCGCATGCGACGGCGAGTTGCCCGCGTTGGCTGAGATCCCTCGACTTCGTCCCGATCTTCATCGCGACTCCGCTCGGGATGACACATCTTGAGCGCTGGCGGCGCGCCTCTTTTACGGGCACGCAGTGGATGTTGGCGGTGAGCCTCTTTTACGGGCCTGCCACCGCGTTTTGGCCCTGGTATAGCTTTGTCTGGGGGTTGAAGGCGAACCAGCCGAACCAGAACGATTCGTGGGATGGCAGGCGTTCGAGGGTCTGGGAATCGTCGCTTAGCAGGTAGAGTTTTGTTTCGGTTAGCTGCCAGGGCTCGTTGTTTTCGTCGAGGATCTGGCGGGGGTTGGCGGTGGGGGTGAAGGTGTGGCCGCCGCGATCGTAGGCTCGTGCTGCTTTTGATTTTGGGTCGGAGATTATTACTACTTGCTGGGGGCCGATTGTGTCGTTTACTACGAGTTCTACTGAGAGCGTTTCTATGGGGTATGCGGATGCTGCGCCGAAGAATTTCAGCGCCAGGACGCGGTCCTTATCTATTCTGCGGTCGTCGGTGAGGTAGGCCGGGAACATGACGTCGGGAGTGTGGAAATAGTTGTAGTAGATCGCCGATCGTTCCTCGGGATGGAAGTACCTGCGGTTGAAGCCCTGGTCTTCTGCCAGCACGGTGGTGTCGGGGTTCTCTGTGAGCCACTCTTCCCAAGTCGTCAGCACCAGCGGGAGCAGCTTCAGCTTCAGGCCTGAGTTGGCCAGCTTGCCTACTACCGGCTCGCCGGTCAGCGAGTGCCAGAGCGACAGGGTTGCGCGGTCGTACATCAGCTTGTTCGAGTTGAAGAGGAAGCCGGACGTCCCGAAGTTCCGGACTTTTCCGTCAAGCTCGGCGTCGTACAGGACGCCCGTTCCGCAGAGCGTTCAGAAGACGACGGTGACCGGCCTGCCCTGGATGACGTCGTTTGCGAGCTCGTGTGAGGCCATGTGGCGCCACGGGTAGGCGCGGGCCTCGCCGTTTACCACTGCGCCGAAAACGGGGTCGTCGAGACGGAGGTAGCCTGCCTCTGCGCCCCGGATGATTTTTGGATTTTCCAGCGGGGGAATGCCGTCTCTTATAACACCGCCCCACTGAATTGCCCACATGGGAATCCGGGTATCGAGATGCTCCTGGAAGAAGTCCTCGAACCGCTCGTCGATATTCGAGTAGATGTTGCCTTTCCAGGTTGTAAACCCGAGTGGCGGCTCGACCTCGGGGTGCTGTCCGAGCCACTTGTACCAGGCATCCCAGTCGGCGCCGCCGAACTCCTCGCCGGTCAGCTTCTTCAGGGCCTCTCCGAGCTGCGTGACCGTGTAGTCCTCGAAGACGAATCTCGTCAGCTCGATCATCGGGATGATCGACGACTGGACGCCAAGCTCTCCGATCTCCTGAATTGCCACGACGTTGGCGCCGGTGAAGAAGTCGAACGATTGGAGCATCAGCAGTCTGGCGCGATCAATCTCTTCCTGCGTGGAGATTTTTTTCTCAAGGGGAACCGGGGTTGGCGTCGGGACGCGTGTGGGCGCGGGCGCCGGGCTGTTTTCCGTAACCGGGGCGACTGGCGCTGAGGCAGGCCGCGGAGTAGCATCGCCGCCGCCGCATGCCACGAGCGCGGCAACGGCGAACGCGCCAATCAGGGCGGCGTACTGCCTGCGCTTGAGCCGTCCCGCGAGCGTATGTTTTATCAGGACATCATCCCGGAGAGACAGTGGCGTCACAAGAACCTCAAGACACCAGCGACGCGAACGAGAACGGCCCGGTTTACGGGATGCCTCTGCTGGAAGCGGCCCGAGCGGCCGGCCTGAACATTCCCGAACCCGCCGAGGCCGTCGACCGCACGGTCAGGGCAGGCGGTATGACGTTCCACTATCTGGACTGGGGCAACGAACACCTTCCGCCGCTCCTGTTCACCCACGGCTTCGCGCAGCAGGCCCATTCGTGGGACTTCGCCTCGTTGATGTTCAGGGATCGTTTCCACGTTATCTCACTGGACCTCAGGGGGCACGGCGATTCGGAGTGGGCGCCCGATGGCAGTTACATGCTTTCGGACTACGTGTCCGACCTGGCCGCGATTGTGGATGAGCTCGGCCTGGACGGCCTCACCATCGGGGGCCACTCGCTTGGCGGCAGGGTTGCCTTCGTATACGCCTCGCAGCATACGGCGGTCGTCCGCGGGCTCATCATCGTTGACGTGGGGCCGCACGTTAGCCGGAGCGGCTCATCGCGAATCAGCGATTTCGTCCAGGGGCAGGATGAGTGGGACTCGTTCGACGAGTTGGTCGAGCACGTCTACAAGTTCACCGGCGGGTTGCGGCCGCGGGAGCAGATCAGGGGCAGCGTCCAGCGCGCTGCCAAGCAGATGCCGGACGGGCGGTGGACCTGGAGGTATGACAGGGTGTTGCGCGGGCCGCGGAAGCCGGATCCGATGTGGGATACGGAGAAGCTCTGGAGCGCGTTGCGTGGAGTGAAGTGCCCGATGCTGCTGGTGCGGGGTGCGCTCAGCGATGTCCTTTCACCTGAGATGGCCGAGTCCATCGTCGAAGCTGTACCAGGCGCCGAGCAGGTTGTGGTCGAGAGGGCGGAGCATCGCGTTCAGGGTGACAACCCGGTGGGCTTCGCCGAGGCCGTGAACCCGTTTCTGAATAGACTCCTGTCTGCGCAATAGTCTGTGTAACAACCGGGCACTAAATGAGAGGCGGGCCGGCGTTGCCGCGGATCTTCTACGGATGGTGGATAGTAGCCGCCGGCGGCCTGGTTCAGGGCTACGCGGCCGCTACTTTCTGGCGCGGCTTTACGGCCTTCTTCAACCCGATCGTCGAGACGTTTGGCTGGAGCGCCGGCGCGACGGCGGCGGCGCTCTCCCTGCAGCGCACTGAGGGCGGGATGATCTCGCCGTTTGTCGGCACGGTCATCGACAGGTTCGGGCCACGGCGGGTGATGTCGTTCGGGATCTTCGTCACCGGCGTCAGTATCATCCTGATGAGCCAGATGAACTCCCTGTGGCAGTTCTACCTGGCGATGTCCCTGCTCACCGTCGGCATGTCGTTCGGCACGTTCATCGTGCTGGTCACTACCGTTGGCAACTGGTTCATCCAGAAACGCTCGCGGGCGCTGGCGATACTCATGGCCTGTACCGGCATCGGCGGATTTACCGTGCCGGTGCTGGTGGGCGCGATCGACGTGTGGGGCTGGCGGGATGTGATGTTCGGCGTGGGCGTTGGCTTCTGGGTCGTCGGATTCCCGGCAATGCTCTTCATGCGCACCCGCCCGGAGGACTACGGACAGCTACCGGACGGCGTGCCACTGGAGGATGAGGGAACCGGAAGCCGGACGGTCATCCACGAGGCGGACTTCGGCGTCCGGCAGGTGTTGAGGACCAGGTTCTTCTGGCAGTTTTCGATTGCCCTCAGCCTTGGGCAGCTGGTCAGCTCGACGAACCTGCTGCATCTGCCGGCTCTGAGTAACTTCGACGTCAGCCTCGGATTAGCCGCGGGCGTGATTGCCGCGGTCGCGGCCGGAGATTTTATCGGCAGGCTCGGCATCGGAGTGATCGGCGACCGCTTCGACAAGCGTCATCTGATTGCCATTTCGTTCATGGTTCAGACCGTGGGTGTGCTGGCGTTGGCGCTGACGAACGCGGAGGTATTCGGATTCACGTTCCCGATGGCCCTCACGCTTCCGGTGTTCGCAATAGGCTTCGGGCTCGGTTTCGGCTCTTCGATTCCGCTGCGTCTGTCTATGCTTGCCGACTACTTTGGCCGCCGCAGCTACGGCTCGATCCTTGGGATCACGAGCACGGTTAGCGCCGGGTTCGCGGCCATCGGGCCGATCTTCGTCGGCGTCAGTTTCGACATTCTTGACACCTACCGGCCGGCATTTCTGATACTTGCCGTGATCCTTGTCGCGGCGGTGCCGATTTCGCTCACTTTGGAGCGGCCGGAGCGTGTGGCGGCGCGGATCCGCGCGGCGGGCCTGAAGAAGCGTGCGGAGGCTAGCCGCGCGGCGTCTCGGGATATACGAGAACAGGTCGGTCGAACGGGGCGGTGATGATTACTTTCGTCCCCATATCGAGAGGTGCGATGGAGCGGCGCCTGACGTTTATCCGGCGGCCCGACGGGAGCCGGATACCGTATTCGGTGAACTCTCCCTGGTACTCCCGGTAATCGACGATTCGCTCGGCGCCTTCGGCCTCCCACGGTCCGAGTTCGAGATCGTGGACGCGCAGCACGGCATCCACGAACGTGCCGTTGCCAAGCGGGCCGGTGGGCGAGTGGTATCTGAAGCGTCCCGCCTCGGTGTCGACCCACGGCCCGGCTATCCGGCCCCGCACTGTGTCCGCCGGACCGACCATGCGGGCCACGTCTGCGGTCGCCGAGTTTCGATAGAGGTGCTCCGGCGCGCCGACCTGGATCACGCGGCCTTCGTCCATCACGGCGACGCGGTCTGCGATGCCCAGCGCCTCCTCGCGGTCGTGGGTGACGAGAATCGAGGTCGTGCCGTGGTCTTTGACGATCTCGCGGACCTGTCTGCGGAGGGTTGAGCGGAGTTGCCGGTCGAGGTTGCTGAAGGGCTCGTCCAGCAGCAGGGCGACGGGCTCCGGGGCGAGTGATCGCGCGAGTGCGATTCGCTGCTGCTGGCCGCCGGAAAGTTCATGCGGGTATCGGTTTTCGTAGCCGGCCAGGTTGACGAGATCGAGGACGGCGCCGACGCGCGCGTCCGATGATCCGTTCGATTTAGCCAGTCCGAATGCCACGTTGTCCGCTACGGTGAGGTGGGGGAAGAGGGCGTAGTCCTGGAAGACCATTCCGACGCGGCGGCGCTCCGGGTCGACGTGGCGGTTGGGAGCAGCCACGAGATTGCCGTTTATGTGGATTTCACCGCTCTGGATGCGCTCGAATCCGGCTATGACTCTGAGCGCGGTGGTCTTTCCGGAGCCGCTCGGCCCGAGGATCGCGAGGAACTCGCCTTCTGTGACGGCGAGATCCATGCCGTTCAGAGCGGGGGTGTCTGCTCCGGGGTAGGTGGCCGAGACGTCCCGCAATGTGACGAGGTCGGTCGGCTGTGTGTGTGTTTCGCCTGCCATATTCGTGCCTGAATCTAGCCTGTTAGGTTACCGGGATCGGACGTAACAGTCTCGGTGTTCGCCGGGCTGGCGGAGCTTGTGGAGGTATCTCGGAGAAGCAGGAATGCGGCGGGGATGCCTGATGCGATGACGAGTACGAGGGCAGGGACGGCCGCTCTGGCGAAGAAGGCCTCGGTGGTAAATCCCCAGATCTGGGTGGAGAGGGTCTTGAAGCCGATGGGACCGAGGATGAGAGTGGCGGGCAGCTCTTTCATGGTGAGCAAGAACACTGTGGCGGCGCCTGCCAGAATCCCCGGTAGAACGAGTGGGAAAGTGATCCGGTATGTGACCTGCCACGGCCCTTTTCCGAGTCCTCGCGCGGCTTCCTCGATACGGGGGTTTACCTGCATCAGCGAGGCTTTAATGGCGCCTGCAGCGGCCGGCAGGAACAGCACTACGTAGGCGACGACAAGCAGCGTGCGTGTCTGGTAGATCGGGGTGAACACGTTGATGCCGAAGAAGACGAGCGCGAGGGCAACGGCGATGCCGGGGAGCGCGAATCCCAGGTGGGTCACGAGATCTATGGCGGCGGTCAACAGGCTGCGGTGGCGCACGGCGAGTATCGCAACGGGTATGGCCGCCAACGTCGTGAAGACGGCCGCGAGCCCTGATGCCTGCAGCGAGTTGAGGACGGTGCTCCATTCGATGCCGACGTCCTCGCCGCGTGAGGCTCCCCGCGCTGCCCAGAAGACGAGGACGGCCAGGGGCGCGGCAAGGCTCAGGCCGACGACCGAGGCGGCGAATCCGAAGGCGGGCCATCGCCAGCGGCCCAGTTCGACCTGGCGGGGCGGTCTGACCGTACCGACGGTCGTCCGGTGGTAGCGCCCGCGCCCGCGCGTGGCGACATCGACCGCCAGTATTCCGAGCGCGACGGCCACGAGTACCAGGGAAAGGGCTGCGGCGATGGATCGGTCGAATGCCGATTCGTACTGGAGGAAGACGGCCCAGGTGAAGGTCTCATAGCGAAGGATTGATACTGCGCCGAAGTCGCTGAGGGTGTAGAGCGCTGAGAGCAGGCCGCCTGCGGCGATGGCGGGTCTGAGCAGCGGGAGGGTGATGGTGGCGAACGTCCGCACGGAGCCGCGGCCGAGGCCGCGCGCCATCTCTTCCATCGAAGGGTCCATCCTGCGGAGCGATGCGCGCACTGGAATGAGCACGTAGGGAAATGTGAGGAGAATCAGGACGAACGAAGCGCCCGGCAGGCCGAACATGTCCGGTATGCGGTCGACTCCGAAGAGGGTATCGAGCAGGCCCTGGAGCATTCCGCGCGGTCCGAGCGCGACGACGGCGACGAATCCGGCGATGAAGCTGGGGATGACCAGCGGCAGCACGGAGGTCACGGCCCAGAACCGTTTCAGGGGAAGATCGGTGCGCAGTGTCAGCCATGCCATCGGGACTGCGATGGCGATGGAGCCGGCGGTGACGATGGCGACCAGCAGAATGGAACGGAACAGGATTTCTGCCGTCCTCGTCCGGAAAATCAGCTCGGCAGCAGAACTATCGCCGCTGAACGTGCGCACGACGAGGTAGATGACCGGCAGCGCCACAAGCGCCGCGACGGCGATTCCCGCCAGATGCAGCGGGGTGAGGCGCGGGGCGCGTCCCGGCCGCAGCCAGGCCGGGGGGCGGGCCGTTAGAAGCGGGATGTTTTCCTGGATAGTCATGAGCAGGGGATTTTGGCTATGGAAGAACGCCGACGTCTCTCAGCAGGGCTTGAGTCGCCTTCAGGTCGCCGAGGTCCGATATGTCGACGATCGGACGGGCCAGGTCATTCACAGCGGGTACGCCTGCGCTGGTCTGCACACCGTCGATGAGCGGGTGCTCGAAGGTCTCGTCCGCGAAGTACTGTTGGGCCTCTTTGCTCAGCAGGAACGTCAGGAACTCGCGTGCCTGGGACCTGTTGTCTGCGCCGTCGATGATGCCTGCGCCGGCGACGAGCACGACGGAGCCGGGACCTCCGCCCCTGGGGTAGTAGTTGCGGGCAGAGAAGCCGTCTCCCTCTTCCGCGAGGAAGCGGTGGAGGTAGTAGTGGTTCACGAAACCAACGTCCACTTCACCGTCCGCGACGGCCTGTACTGTGGGTGTGTTTTTTGCGTACTCGACCGGATTGTTCGCCTTGATGCCTTCGAGCCACGCTCGGGTCCTCTCTTCGCCCCAGAGAATCCGCATCCCTGTGACCATGGCCTGGAAGGAGCCGTTGGTCGGCGGCCAGCCGATTCGTCCGTTCCATTCTGGGTCGGTAAACCCTTCCAGGGTGTCGGGGAGTTCTGCCGGGTCGATTCGATCCGTGTTGTAGATGACGACGCGTGCCCGGCCGGAGATGCCGACCCACTTGTTTTCGGGTGATCGCGCCCATTCCGGCACCAGCCCGAGGATGTCGCCGGGTATCGTGTCGAGCATCGACTCGATGGCGCCGAGGCCGCCCGGGTCCTGGGCGAAGAAGACGTCTGCCGGTGTCTTGCCACCCTCTTCGAGGAGAGTGGCGGCAAGTGAGCCGGTGTTGCCGTAGCGGACTTTCACGTCGATGCCTGTCTGTTCCTTGAATCGCTGGATTATGGGGTCGACGAGGGATTCGCTCCGTCCTGAGTAGACGACGAGATCCCCCCGGTTATTCGAGCTTCCGCCGTTGTCATCGCTGGAACAAGCGATGAAGGCGACGGTGAGTAGTGCTGCGAGTGCGGGGATCAGGATGCTCCGGAATTTCATCTTCCGGAATCGCGGATTCATCTGTGTTTCGATATCTCTGGTCCTCTGTTGGGGTTGAGCGGCGCACTTCCCGGCGCCGATAGTGATGATCCCCGGCGTGGGATGATCTCTGTTTCGCACATGGGTTTCGCGTGCATAGGCGTGTGCCCGCAAAAGCCGTGGCGTATGAGCGAACAGAGATCATCGTATATACGAATCTATACCAGTCTAGTCATGATTATCAAGTGAGTGAATCCTCACGGGGCGATTCGTGATGTTCATATGGGATTTAGCTATGGATTCGGATAGATCGTGTAGACGAGGAAAATATTTTGTTTACACGAACAGAACCGTTAATGATCGTATCGCGGCTGCCGTAGTGTGCAGCTAGAATACGGTTTCGCATCGTCATATTGAGGGCCGGGAATGGACGGCGGCCGTGTGGGCCGGCTGAGGCGGATTTGAGAGGGGGTGGTGGCGAGTATCGGCCGCGGCGAAAGTTGGGGGCTGAGATCCTCGGGTCGGGGACGCCCAAGGATGACATTAATTCAGGCGGAGATGCGGTCCCGGGACTATCCGATTGGTGGAGGTGGGCTGAGATCCTTCGGGGGACCTCAGGATGACACTTCGGTTGTCAAGGGTTATTCGGCCCGGGGTATGCAAACGGTGGAGATGGGCTGAGACCCCCGGTCCCTCGCCGATACGGGCCAGTGGATGTGGGGAGTGCGGTTGGCTGCCTTTGCCTGGCTGCGGCAGGACATATGAAGATGGCTGAAACCTACTCGTTCACCAACTGGAACGGTGGCGCGAGCAGCGGGAAGTCGACATCGATCAAAACCGGCGAGTCGAGATCGACCGCCTGCTCCAGTGCCGATTGCAGGCTCGCCGGAGAGTCTGCCGAGAGAGACGCGACGTCGAATGCCTGCGCCAGCTTTGCCCAGTCAGGATTGATGATCTCGGTCCCGATCTCGCGGTCGCCGAACTGGTACCGCTGGTCCCAGCGCGAGGCCCCGTATGCGCCATTATCGAATACGACTGCGATGATGTTGATCCCATACTGGCGGGCCGTCAGGAATTCCGGCGCGGCATACATGAAGCCGCCGTCGCCGCAGAGGGCGACCACGGGCCGGTCTGTGCCGTTGGCTCTGGCGCCCACTTTGGCGCCGATGGCGGTGGGAAAGCCGAAGCCCAGTGTTCCCCAGTATCCGGACGTTATGTAGTCGCCTGAAGTGGCGGCGTCGTACGCGACGTGGCTCCAGTAGCCGATGGTGGTGGCGCCGGCGACGAGCACCGCGTCTTCCGGCAGCGCCGCCCGGACCGCCTGTACCCACTCCAATTGCGGCCCGGCGATCTTCTGCAGGTGTTCCTGTGCCTCGAGCCGCATGGCGGCCGCTCGATCGTCGGCTGGACGCGGTGGGCCGGTGGCGCGGAGGGCTGCAAGCAGGGCCTCGAGTCCGACCTTCGCGTCTGTAGTGATTCCGATTTCGGTGGGCTGGTTTCTTCCGATCTCGGCAGCATCTGCGTCGATATGGATTACCTTCTGATCGGAGCCGATCTCGAGTCCAGCCTCGAGAAACCTGCTTCCGGCGACGAGGATCACGTCCGCGTCGCTCAGAACCTGCGTGCCGAGGTTCACCTGCGCGTACGTGATGCCGACATACAGGGGGTGTCCCGGACCCAGGACGCCCTTGGCCTGGGGCGTGGTCACTACGGGCGCCTGCAGGTGCTCCGCAACCGCCGCCAGCTCAGCGCCGGCTTTTGCCCGCAGGGTACCGCCGCCGGCCCAGATCACGGGCCGTTGTGCGCTGGAGAGCAGTTCAGCGGCGCTCGATATCTCGCTCAGCGGGGGCCGGGGTGGTGGGTAGAGTTCCGGCTCGAGGATGTCGATATCGGCTCTTGTGCGAAAAGCGTCTGGAGTGAATTCGAGTTCCACGGGCCTTGGCCTGCCGGTGGTCATCTGGCGGAACGCCTCATGAATTGCGCCGGGAATACCGTCCGGGGCGGTCTGTCGATCCACCCATTTGGTCAGGGGGCGAAAGACGTCCAATTGATCTTCTATCTCGTGCAGCTGGCCCTGTTCCCGGCCCAGGCTGCCGGAGGGAATCTGGCCCGATATGAGCAGTACGGGGGACGACGTGGCGTAGGCGTCGCCTACTCCCGCAAGGGCGTTTGTCGCGCCGGGTCCGGGGACGACGAGCGCGACGCCGGGCTTGCCGGTCACCCTGGCATAGCCGTCGGCGGCATATGTCGTGGTCTGCTCATGCCGGCAGGTGATCAGGCGGATCTGGCGGCTGGCATGCAGCGCGTCGTAAAGGGGCATGATCTGCACGCCGGGCAGTCCGAAAACCGTATCGACGCCTTCGGCCTCAAGCGACCTTACGACGGCCTCGGCCCCGCTTATCTCAGGCATAGCAGGCATTTTGTGTCAGCATTTGTATCAGGCATTGGAGGCTGCCTCCCGATCTCTAACGCTTTCGTGCTGCGGGCCGATTGTAGGCCTGAATCGCCCGAATCGCCCAATTCGCCCGAATCGACGGAATCCGCGTGCGCTCCCACAGTCCTTCCATGCCGGACAGTCCGCTATCCTGCAGTAAGGGCTGGTATGGACTTCCGCCTGTTGTTAGCGCCCTATGCGCCTTTTGAGAACGTTATTGCGTTTGCGCCACAGAGTATGGAGACACATATCGGATCTCTTGCCGGCCGCGTTGCCGGTAGTGTTGATCGGGATCGTCGGATGCAGCGGTTTTTACACAGCGGACCCGACCGCGACGCCCGGTCCCGTGTCTACCGCGACTCCTGAGGGTGGAGCTGCCGAGAAAGTCGACGTTCTGGCGGTTGTCGAGGAGCAGGCTCGGGCGGCCATCAGCGAGAGGCTTGGAGAGGAAGTCGCGGCCGTCCTGATCGACAGGATCACCGGCCGGCCATTTACCAATCTTCAGCCCGGCTGTATGCCGCGGCCGGCCGGTTACGACGGGGACTACATCATTCCCGGCCTGGTAGTGAGCGTTTTCTATGAGGATGTTCGGTACGAGTACCACACGGACGAGAACGCGAGCGTCGGCGGTCTTTGCCAGTCTGTCGCGCAACTGCTGCCGTTTACCGATCTTGCCGAACTTGGCGCGATTAAGCGTCCGACGGCGTTTCTTGGTGGTGTAGTCACGGCCAGGACACGGGTGGAAGCCCAGGCATTAATGGAGGACTTCCAGGACGCCATCACGCTTCGTCTTGACGACATTGACTGGGCTGGCGAGGATCTTGTGGGCACCACGGTTACCGGGACAGGCTGCGGCTTCTCTGCCAGGGTCAATACGGTGGACTGGGATATCGAAGGCGGCGTAATCAATGTCCGTATCGCCACAGTCTCCGAAGGCGACTGTGAGCGAGAGCATCTCGTGCCTGTGTTTATCCTGGTTGAGAATCGCCCGGCGGGCGTGCCGTTCACGGTGATTGCCGGCGCCATAAGCGAGATCGGCGCGCCGATTGAGCCGGTTGCGGCAGAGTCTCCTGACGGGCAGGCCGGCGAGCAGGCGCCGCTGCTGGCGACGGCTACGCCAAACCCGATATTCGAAGCGCTGGACACGGCTGTCGCGGGGGGCAATTGACCTGTTTCGATCAGCAGGGCGGTGAGCGTGATGGAGTAGTTCAGGGCGTAGAATTGCTCGTCACAAAGTTCCGGGAGTAGATCGAATTGCGCGTACAGATAAATCGTGGCCTGATATCGGTATGGATGAAGAGGTTGGCGCCTGCCGGCGCGGCGCTGGCTCTGGTTCTGGCGATCGCCTGTGGTGGCGGCGGTGATGATGGGGACGAAGCGACCGTAGTTCCGACCTCAGCCGCGCTCTCTGTGGTTGAGTCGGTATCCGAAGCTACGACGGCGCCTACCACGGAATTGCTTTCGTCGACTCCTGACGCGGTCCCAACCGGGGCGCCGACGCCAACCACGGCGCCCGAGCCTACCTCTACGACGGCCCCTATTCCCACTTCGGCGCCCACCCCGGCTCCCACTTCGACTCCTGGCGCGCCCACGGCCACACCCGGCAGTTCGCCGACGCCAACATCCGCGCCTTCAGCGACTGCCGCCCCGCCAACGGCGACTGCTGTGCCGCCGACGGCCACGTCCGTACCACTGACACCGGTTGCTACGCCGTCCAGCGAGTCGCTGGTCAGGCAAAGGGCCATCGTTCTTGCTGCGGAGGATTTCGGAGTGCCGATTTCAGATATCGAGGTAGATTCGTCCGTGCCGACGACCTGGGCGGATGAGGCCCTGGGCTGCGTGGTGCCCGGCGAGCTCTACTCCAGTGGCGCCGTTGAGGGCTGGCTGATCACGGTCTCGGCGGGAAGCGCATCTCAGGAGTTCCACTCTGACGGTACTGGTGATCTGATGGTCACCTGCGCTGAAGCGGATCGGGTTTCCAGCCTGCCGTGGATCAACGTCGTAAACGCCGCGTCTCTGACCGGCGTAACGAGCGTCATTATCTCGACCGCTCAGGGCGATACTGAGGTTGTCAGAGTCGATGACGCCGACCGCATTGACCTGGTGCTCTCGGCGCTTTCTGAGCCGACCTACCTGGATAGCAGATCATCGTGTGACCCACTCTTCCAGGTGAAGTTTGTGACGGCTGTCGGGACTACATCCTTCGAGTACACCTGTTCGGGAAAGATTTTGCGCGGCACGCAATCTTTCTGGAACGGCGCAGATGGGATAGCGCCTGCCGGGTTCCAGCGGATAATCAACGAAGCGCTCGGGGCCCGAGTCTTTCCCGGCTTCCCACCTACTCCGTAACGAGCGTGCGGTGAGTAGCGGAGAGGCTGAAGAGCGCCTCAGAGCAGGGAAACTTCCGCCTGCATTGCTGTCGCGTCTTCTCTCTGGTCTGGATCCGGTCGAGGATCCGAGCGTCGTTCTTGGTCCGCGCCCTGGTGAAGACGCTGCGGTCATCAATCCCGGTGGCGGTTATCTGGTGGCGAAGATGGATCCGATTACCTTCGCAACCGACCGGATGGGCTGGTATGTGCTGCAGGTAAATGCCAACGATATCGCCGCAACGGGAGGGACCCCGCGATGGTTCATGGCCACGCTGTTTCTTCCCGAGGGCTCGCCGGTGAGTATGGTGGAGGAGATATTTGGGCAGTTGCAGCGCGCGGCGATCGAACTGGGAGTGACGCTGATAGGCGGGCACACCGAAGTCACGGTGGGCATAACGCGGCCGATGATCAGCGGCGCCATGCTTGGCGAAGTGGCGCCTGGCAGGGAGATCAGCACGGCTGGCGGGCAGCCCGGAGACGCCATCATATTGACCTCGGGTATCGCCGTGGAGGGCACCGCGATTCTGGCGAGCGAGTTCAGGGATGAGTTGATAGCGGCGGGCGTCTCAGAGGAGGTACTGGAAATAGCCCGCCAATTCCTCTTTGATCCCGGAATCAGCGTTGTTCAGGACGCCCGGGTGGCTATTGAGTCGGGCGAATACGGTGCTGTGCACGCGATGCACGACCCGACCGAGGGAGGCGTTGCCACCGGGCTGCGCGAGCTGGCGGAAGCGTCTGGAACGGGGATTTTGGTGGACGCATCGGCCGTGCATGTCTATCCCGAGTCTGCGCGGATCTGTGACGCGCTCGGCGTTGATCCGTGGGGCCTGATCGCGTCGGGGTCTCTCGTGATTGTGGCTGACGCGGATGCCGCCGGCGGTATGGTTGCCGGTCTGAGGGCCCAGGGCCGCAGAGCGGAGATCATCGGCGCCTTGACCGGCCTCGAAGAGGGGATGCTGGTGAGGGAATCGGGCGGAACGAGGGAGCTGCCGCGATTCGACCGTGATGAGATTGCAAGGCTCTTCAGTGCCCGTGACGGGGCGGACCGCATCTAATATTGTGCCCTTGCGAATAGCGTAACCGGCGCGACAGCGTAGAATTATCGTACGAAAGCCATGGCAACGCAGACCAGCAAACGAGGTCGAGGTAGCCGGCGCCGGCGCCGAAACGGGAAGGGCAGCGAGGCGAGCCGAATGGGCTCAGCGCTGCTGGAGCGCGTACGCGCGTACCTGCCCGAAGACCGGCTCCCGTTCGTTGAGGCCGCTCTCTCCTACGCGACAGAGGCGCACGACGGTCAGTTGCGCAAGTCCGGCGTCCCGTTCATTGAGCATCCTCTGGCCACGGCCGAGTATCTGGCGGAGCTTCATATGGACGCGGCCACGCTGGCCGCCGGCCTTCTCCATGATGTGATGGAAGACTGCGACGTTTCTTATGCGGAACTTAAAGGAAAGTTCAGTGACGAGGTTGCGTCGCTGGTCGACGCGGTCACCAAGCTGAACGCCGATGGCAGCCTGATTCCCTGGAATGACGATGGGACTATGCCGCTGTGGACAGAGGGTGATCAGGCGGCTCTGACGACTCAGGATCCTGCGATAGCGGCGGCACGCGCTGCCTCTATGCGCAAAATGCTGGTGGCGATGGCGCGTGATGTGCGCGTTGTCGTAATAAAGCTGGCGGACAGGTTGCATAACATGCTGACGTTGAAGGCGCTTCCGCCGCATCGTCAGATTGCCATTGCGCGGGAGACGCTGGACATTTACGCCCCGCTTGCGCACCGCCTTGGCATGTGGGACTTGAAGTGGCGGCTGGAGGACGAGTCGTTCAAGTACCTCCACCCTCGGGAATTCCGGGCGATCACACGCCTGCTGTCCCGGAAGCGCGCCGAGCGGGAGGAGTACATCGGGCGGGCGACGAAGGCGCTCGAAGAGGCGCTCAGCGCGGTGGGCCTTGAAGCCGAGGTAACGGGCCGTCCGAAGCACCTGTACAGCATCTATCAGAAGATCGACCGGTACGCGGAACAGGGCAAGAAACTGGAAGAGATTTACGACCTGTTCGCCCTGCGCGTCTTCGTCAAGTCAGAAGCCGACTGTTATGCCGCGCTGGGTGCGATCCACGGGACCTGGCCGCCGATTTCGGGCCAGTTCGATGACTACATCGCCACCCCGAAAGACAATATGTACCAGTCGTTGCACACTACCGTGCGGGGGCTGGATAACTTTCCCGTGGAAGTGCAGATCCGCACACCCGAGATGCACCAGGTCTCGGAACATGGAGTTGCCGCCCACCCGATTTATAAAGAGGGTGGTGAAAGTGCGGACGGCTTCGAGCAGCGCATGTCCTGGCTCAAGCAGTTGCTTGAGACCCAGAGGGAGACCGGCGGCGATTTTGAGTGGCTCCAAGAGATCAAGACGGACATTCTGCGGGACCAGGTGTTTGTCTACACGCCTGCCGGAGACGTCGTGGAGTTACCGGCCGGGGCCACATCGCTCGATTTCGCCTACAAGATTCACACTGAAGTGGGCCACAGTTGCACCGGGGCCGTTGTAAACGGCAAGCTGACGGCGCTGAACGCGCCCCTCCACAACGGCGACACGGTGCGGATCAGAACGGCGAAGCAGTCGAAAGGCCCCAAACTTGACTGGCTGAATCCAGACCTCGGGTATCTGCGAACCGCCAGTGCGCGCACGAAAGCGGCGCAGTGGTTCAGGCGCCAGGAGCGGCAGGCGCAGCGCCAGCAGGGCAAAGAGTTCCTGTCCAAGCAGCTCAAACGCCTGCATCACCGCAAGTCGAATGAAAAGATAGCGCAGGAGATCGGCTTCGACTCTGCGGATGCCCTGTATGAGGCAATAGGCTCGGGACAACTGCATGCCGGCGAAGTCGTGACCCGGTTGATGTCGACGGGCGCGGACGAGGAGACGATCGAGCGCGTAGAGAAGCCGATCAAGTCCGCGGAGTCGACTTCCGGCACGCTCGTCATGGGCGTGAGCGGCCTGTTGACACGCGATGCTCTCTGCTGCCACCCGGTCTACGGTGACGATATCGTCGGCTACCTCACCCGTAGCCGCGGCGTGACGATCCACAGGGCGCTCTGCCCCAATATGCGGAACAGGGACGATCCTGAGCGTCTGGTGGAGGTGGCATGGGGCCATTCGACCAATCGGATTCCCGCCAGATTCCGAATCGATGCCTTCGACCGGGTTGGCCTTATCAGGGATCTCACGTCTGTTGTGGGCGCTGAGCAGGTGAATATTCACTCGCTGACCTCCAACGAAAACGATTCTGATAACACCTGTTCAGTGACTCTCACGGTGTACACTACTGGTAGCAAACAACTCAGCAGGCTCTTCTCGCGGCTAGAGACCGTTAAAGGCGTATTCGGTATCGTGAGAGAGGGCCTTCCGCATGAGACGGCGTCAAGGGCGTAGTTAGAACTCGCTCCGGGCGCCGATTTTGAGCAGGGAATTCGATTGAATGTGGCGGCGCGGAGCCGTCCCTCGAATGAGATCAGGTAAGAATGCCGAGCAAGAAAAGTCGACGCGCCCGCGATCGCAAGACGGAGATCAACAAGCCGATCAGGACTCTCGCGCGCTCCAGGATAGCTGCTGCGAGGGAGGCGATTGAGGGCGATCCGAATTCGGAAGAGACGACCGCTGCGATCACTGCTGCGGTCAAGTCGCTTTCGAAGGCTGCTCAGAACGGCGTCGTGCATCGCAACAACGCGTCGCGGCGCATATCTCGTCTCATGAGGGCCCACGCCAGGGCGAAGTCAGAGTAGGCCGTACCGTTCGCCTTCAGTATTTGGAATCGCCCCACTCTAACGAGAGAGGGGCTTTTTCGTACTGGCGAGGGGAGCGCTTAGCGGCGGGCGGGCGCGATTCTCCCTTGCCAGTCGCCGCTCGATCTGGATAATTCGGCTGGCATGATGGTGCTACGTGGACTACTGATAACCGTCGCGTTCTGTAGATTCGGGCCTACTTTCGCGCTCCTTGCGCTTGCGGTGGTTCTCGCGGCCTGCGGGGCGGGAAGCGCGGTGCAGCCGGCAAGGGAAGAGTTACAGGCAACACCATCGCTCAGGAGAAGCCTCGAGCCGGCTTCGTCTCCTACTGCTACGGTAATCGTGGTGCGGGTGGTTGAGCCCACTTCCGGCACCGCCGCCAGTGCTGAGCAGGCATCGTCCGAGGCAGTTCCTACGATGGTTCCGGCGCGGGCGCAGACGCCGACGCCGACGTCCGAATCCCCGCCGTTCACTGAGCCGACCGTCATCGCGACGGCTACAGTCGTGGCCGGCCAGCAGCCTCCCGCGGCGCCGATTCAAACGGCTCCGCCCACGGCGACAGTGCTCGTTGTCCCGATACCGACCGCGACAGTGCAGCCTCCCACAGCCACGCCTGCGGCGCAGCCGGCGAACACGCCCGTTTCCTTACCGTCGCCCGAGCCCACGCCAATTCCGCCGCCATCGCCCACTGCAACGGCGGTTCCGACGCCGACTGCGACTCCAACGCCTGAGCCAGCGCCTGAGGCAACGGCAGTGCCGACTGCGACCCCGGAACCGGCAATGTTCGAGGTGGTCTGCATCTTTTTCGATGGCGTGGTGCCGAAATCCGAATCCGACGAGTACGTTGCGATTCGCAACACCGGCGGGACGGCCGGAAGCCTGGCGGGATGGACGCTAGTGGATGGCGCGGATGGCAGGCCAACGTTCGTCTTCCCCGATGTCGTCCTCAGCGCCGGGAAAACGATTCGGGTCTATACCGACGAGGTACACCCGGAGTACGGCGGATTCAGTTTCGGCCACGGTTCGGCAATCTGGAACAACTCGGATCCAGATAGAGCTGATCTGAGAAACCCGGACGGAGACCTGGTCAGTTCTAAGAGCTATCCGCCGGGCTGTTAGAGAGCGCTTATCAGGCGGCATCTCATGACTGATAGACATCGATCAATTGACACCGTGCTCGGGGGGCGGTTAGTTTGGATAAGAACATTAGTGCGAATTTCCAATGTTAACTCCGACCGGGCTCACGTTGAGGGATGAGGGTCGAGGGTTGAGGAAGTTCGTGTCCGGGTGTGCTGCTTACTGGCAGCGAGCCGGACCAGAGCGCCGGCAATAGGCCGGCAGGGAGTAGCAGGAATTGGCTGATCTATCAGACCGGCAGCAGCGGATGCTGGAGTTCATCAGTGTTTTCCTTGACGATAACGGCTACCCGCCCACCGTGCGGGACATTCAGCATGGCTGCGACATCAGCTCCACGTCCGTCGTGGACTATAACCTGAACGCGTTGCGCCAGAAGGGCTTTTTGCGCAGGCGTGCCGACGTGTCGCGCGGCCTGGAGCTGATCGGGCGCGGCCGGCCGGGTGTGGAGACGGTTTCAATTCCGCTGCTGGGCGCGATTGCCGCAGGTGCGCCAATATCGCTGCCATCGGCCGACGCTCCGCTGCCCGTAGAGGCGGACGAGTATGTTGAGTTGCCACAGAGCCTGATCGGCGCGGGGGACAATCTTTATGCCCTCGAGGTGAAGGGGCAGTCGATGATCGACGCGCTGATCGATGATGGTGACCTGGTCATCATGGAGCACGCGAACAGCGTGAATAACGGTGAGATGGCCGCCGTCCGTCTTAAGCAGGAAGACGAGACGACGCTGAAGCGGTTTTACTCCGAGGGCCCGACTGTCAGGCTGCAGCCCGCCAACAGCCAGATGGAGCCGCTGCGGGTATCGGCTGATGACGTGGAGGTACTCGGCAAGGTCGTCGCCGTCTGGCGGTACTACAGCTAACGCGGACGCCCTGAATTAGTTCCTGGCTTCCTGAGTTGCAGTTGGAGTTGCGGAGGACGATTTTGAGGGTTGCTTGAAGCCACTCACGAATCGTTGACGCATGCCCCCCTCGGCGCGACCATTATTACGTTCGGTATCTCCGAATCGCATCCGCAGGGGCGCTGCATCCAAACAGGAGATGTTGCCAATGCCTCGTATAGGCCCGCTTGAAATAGTCATAATTCTGGTGGTCATCCTGATCATCTTTGGCGTTGGCCGCCTGCCCGAAGTTGGTGGTGGGATTGGAAAGGGACTTCGTGAGTTCCGATCTGGTCTGAAGGGCAACGACGATGACAAGGCCAAAGAGGAATCCGAGGATTCGAAAACCTGATCAGGCGATTCGATCTGACTGAAATGGCCCGGGATGTCCGGGCCTTTTTATTTGTCCAATCGAGTTATGAAAGTGAAGCGCAGCGGCTAGCTTTACCTCCCACAGAGTTTGTGGACAGTGAAGAGGGTCTTCATGATTCATCGTAATGCAAGAATTACCCCCTCTTACCCGGGGCTTGGGATTTCGATCAGCGGCCTTGTTTTCGTCCGACCACACTCCCAACACCGGCCCGGCCAGTTCGCGTTTTGACCGAATCCTGAACTCAGCGCAAACTCACTGCAACACTTTCGCGATATAGCGGATCGTTAATTACGTGGTGCATCCACACCGGTCCAGAAAAATGCGAAGAGTAGGACGCCGAGCATGGCAAGGGTTCCGGAGCCGGATCTGGCGCACGCCGTTGAGCGTTGCCAGCACGGTGACAAGCACGCCTTCAGGCTGATCGCCGATAACCACGGCGAGCGGCTCTACGGCATCGCTTTTCTTGTCACGGACGATCGCCGCCAGTCCGAAGACGCAGTGCAGGAAGCGCTGCTCCAGGGGTGGCGGAACATTCGGCGGCTCCGGTCAGGCGACAAGCTCGGCCCCTGGCTCAACCGCATTCTTCTGAATCAGATTAAGAAGCAGGGCAGACGTGCCAGGCACCCGGAGGCACCGATAGACGAGGCGTTGCAGCTGCGTGATTCCGGTAGATCGCCGGAGCAGCGTGCCATCGACTCGGAAACGTCGGAACACCTCTGGGCAAGGCTTCAGGAACTATCACAGCGCCAACGCATTGCGCTGGTCCTCCGGTACTACCTGGGCTACTCAACTCCTGAAATCGCCCAATCAACGGGGTGGGCTCAGGGGACGGTCAGATCGCATTTATCGAGAGGACTGGCGGCGCTGCGGGGGACGGTTGATCCGTCATTCGCGGGCGACGCAGCCGGGACTACTTCAGAGAAAGGGGTGGAGGCATGAGCCAGATGAACTATGCCGACCGCCAGCTTGAAACCGCCCTTACGGCGATGTTCCAGCAGAAAGTCACGGAAAACAGGTCCACGATGCGTTACTGGCCTGCGGTCTCAGACCGCTTAGGTGAGCAAGTTTCCAGAAGACCCTGGGAGTACGTCATGGATGCCATTAATACGCCGAAGTTGCCCTTCAAGCCCCAATACATTGGCGGAGCGCTGGTCGTAGTCATAGCGGTGCTGCTACTGGTTCTGTTGTTTAACACCGACGATGGAGCCGGTGCAGAGTCGGTGCCCGCTGATTCACCGCAGCAGATCGTGCCTGAAAGCGGAAGCGGTGAACCAGTTGGCGACACGTTCGACCCAGACGCCGAGGCCGAAGGCGCGACCCTTGTGGCCAAGTGGGGCTCGCCGGGCGGCGGCGACGGACAGTTCAATCGCCCCGGCGGTGTTGCGGTAGACGCTTCGGGCAACGTCTACGTGGCCGACTTCGACAACCACCGCGTGCAGGTCTTCAGCCCCGAAGGCCGGTTCTTGCGGAAGTGGGGTTCGGAAGGCGCCGCCGACGGAGAGTTCGATGGCCCCACCGGCGTCGCGGTGGACGGCTCGGGCAACGTCTACGTGGTCGACGGGCTTAACGCCCGCGTGCAGGTCTTCAGCCCCGAAGGCCGGTTCCTTCGGAAGTGGGGTTCGGAAGGCGCCGCCGACGGAGAGTTCGGTGGCCCCACAGGCGTCGCGGTAGACGCTTCGGGCAACGTTTACGTGGTCGACACGGGCAGCCACCGCGTGCAGGTCTTCAGCCCCGAAGGCCGGT
>JADFHP010000151.1 GCA_022567135.1 Chloroflexota bacterium | reverse complement strand
TACGGCGCCACCGAGTCGGACGTGGAGCGGCTCTTTGAGCTGGTCACCGGCGAATCGGCGATCACCCTGATGATCTATCACACGTGGTGGGATGGCCTGCACATGAGCGACGGGCTTCTGAACACGCTCGCGGCCATGCCCACCGTTCGGTCACTGAAGTGGTCGTCGCCGGACGACGCGGCCTATCGCCGGGTGCTGATGGCCCTCAAGGACGAGCTGGCGATCATCGACAACTCCGGTCGGCAGGTGTGGAGCCACATGCTTGGCGCGACCGGATTTATCACGCATCTCAGCGGCTTCTGGCCCGAGTACATGGCCGGGGTCTGGAAATTGCTGGAAGCGCGCGACTATCCGGCGGCCGAAGCCAGGCTGGCCGAGTTCAAGTGGCCGTGGACGAAGTGGCGGTCGAAGGTAGCGGCGCAGACGGGCGGCGAGGGACCGTTCATCAAGGCGGCGATGGAGGCGGTGGGAATCCCGGCCGGGCCGCCGAGGCTGCCGTCGGTGCGGCCGAGCGTAGATCTACTGGACGAACTGGGGACGCTCCTGCGCGACGCCGGGGTCCCGGGGGCCGTAGTGTCCGGGACTCTGCGGGGCGCGGGGCAAGACTAACCGGTTGGTAGAGCTGACGGCAGGCGAAGATACTTTCTCCGGGCCGCCAACGCCGACCTGCACGGTCCTCTGGCGGTGATTGAGAACCAGGAGCAATGCTCGTAGAGCCGTTCGCCGTGGTAATCGGCGATCAGTATGAAGGCTCGATTGTCTCCGATCTGGCACCGCACAACGGCGTGCGCCAGGGCGGGCTCCGGAACTCTTGCCACGGACCACGCTCAGGGATTCGTGCTGAACCAGATCGATGGGATCACGCTAGTAGCTATCCGGGATATGGCGCAAGTGTTCCCGGAGTTCGTGAATCGGATCTGAGGAAGCGGCAGCGAAGGGGCCGAAAAGCGACTCGGGCCGGTCGGGCTCGTTACCTCATGCGGCGGAGGAGCCTCTGGAGCTCCCGGGCCTGCTGCATCCGTGCGGCGCTTCTGGCGATCGGTGACTCGATGACGCGAGCGGGTCGGCGGGCTCGCCGTGGCGCTTTCCGCTGATCTTCTGTTTGGGCTGGCGGCTGCGTATCCGGCGAGCTGGCGGCTGGTTTGCCTGATTTCTTACGCGCCTCGGTCATCGCCTGGGATTTGCCCAGCTTCTTCTCGAGCCTGTCGAGGCGCGGGGCTGTCCATGCGACGGCGTAGCCGCGGCCGTCCTCCCAGCCGCGCAGGGTCTTCGGCCTGATCTGGAGCATGCGCGCGAGCTCGTCCTGCGAAAGGTGCAGTTCGGCGCGCAGAGCGATAATCCTTCGCCCATCCCATAGCGAAGGCTGGGCCTTGCCTGGTCCTTCGAAATCCATAATCTGCTCCAGCCGAAAGACAGTCTCACTCCACCGTATGAGAGGACATGACGACATTCGCCGTGGATTCGCCTATCTGTGCTGGGTGGCAACCAGCAGGCTTTGCTGTGGGGTGCCTGGCTCGCTTGAAGCGGAATCAGGCCTTCAACTGCCCCGCGGCACGGCAAACATAGGATGGTTCAACTTTCGCACGACTCGGTCAGCAAAGCTGCCAACCAAACGCCTGCTCGCCGCGGATCGGCGACGCGTCGACATGACGACTATCGGATTCTGCAGGCGATTCGCCATCTTGATGAACTCCGTCGCGGAGTCACCGATAGCTATTTCGTAGTCTGCCTGCGCCCCCTGCAGGGCAGCGCGGCGGACTAAACGATCGAGGTAATGGCCGACGTCCTCCCGCGTGATTCTGAGTTCCAGTTCGCCGGCCTCCCCGGCTTCCAACGCAGGGGGAGTAATTGTTGCAAGTTTGAGACCGGCGCCAATTTTGCCGGCCAGCGTCGATGCGAAGGCGAGAGGCGCCTCAGCATCCCTGGATCCATCCAGCGGAACGAGAACGGTGCCGCCGCCCGCTTTCTTTCGCCCGGTCGACGTGAAGGATGCACTGCTCCCCTCGTTGACCACGAAGACCGGGATGGGAGATGAGTGCAGCAGACGCTCGGTCGTACTGCCGGTGAAGATTCTTCGACTCGTCTGGTGAGTGCTCGGCGAAATGGCGATCAGATCACATTCATGTTTGCTCGCAGCCTGGAGAATGGTGACCTCCGCGTCGCCATCCAACTGCTCGCTGTATACGTCGATCCCGGCGCGCGACAGGATGACCAGAGCACGATCGAGGTAGATAGCCACGCGGCGTTCAAGGTCTTCGGGGGCGATCATTTCGCCCCTGGCAGTTATGGGCCCGGTCGGCAGGTCAACCTGCATTGTGCCCTGTTGCCGATCGTCGATGACAGTGAGCAAGACGAGCTCTGCGCCGAAATACTTGCAGAGCGCGCCTATGGCCTGCAGCCTTTCGGTGGCTGCCGGAGATCCGTCGAGCGGCGCCAGTACCCGGCTGAACATGATCGCGACCTTCTGGCGCACACCTCGCGCCTGGCAATCAGTCTACCGAACCTGCCGATGGGCGCATGGTAAGGAGCGTTGCCGGACTCGTCCAGCCCGCGGCCGAGGCTCGCCTCGCCCATACGTCCGATGCGCCCTCTGCGCTTGTCCATATCGTGTAACCGGAAAGGCCGGCGCATGAACGCCGGCCTTCAGGGTTATCGAATGTGTTGCCCGGGTCTAGTCGCCGGCGCCCACCGTGGCGGCCTCGGCCTTTTTCGCCTTTATCTCTGAAGCGTGCTCGTAGGCGGCGAGTGCTGCGATCGCGCCCTGCGCTGCAGCAGTCACGGTCTGCTTCAGGTTGCCCGACCCGTCGGTCAGGTCGCCTGCCGCGTATATGCCCTCGATGTTGGTGTGCATGTCGCGGTCGACATGAATCTCATTCGTTTCGGAGTTCAGCTCTACGCCGAGAGCCTGGGGAATCTCGATTCGTGGGTCGGCGCCGATCTCGATGAAGATGCCGTCAATGTCTATCGTGTCTGAGCCTTCGTTCTGCTTGCTCAGGCGGACGCCTGTCAGGCCGGAGTCGTCGCTCAGCAACTCGGCGATCTCCGTCTCCATTACCAGGTGGACATTTTCAGCCTGGTTTAGCTGGGTCACGAGCACGGGCTCGGGCCGGTTAAACTCGGCCCGGCGATAGACCAGCCATACATCTGTGGCGTACTTGGCAAGGAGAATGGCCCCTTCGACTGCGGCGCTGCCGCCGCCGACTACCACTACTTTCTTGTCCCGGTAGAGGGGTGCGTCGCAGGTCGAGCAGTACGAGACTCCCCGGCCCATCAACTCTTCCTCGTTGGGCAGATTCAACTTCCGGCGCTCACGGCCTATGGCCAGGATTACGGTTAGTGATTCGACTTTCGTGCCATCCTGGAGCGTGGTAACGAATCCGTCACCTGACTTTGCGATGGCGGTGATGTTGGAGTTGCGGATGGGAACCTCGAGCAGGTCTACCTGCTCTTTCATCTTGAGCATCAGGTCGTAGCCGTCAATGCTCGGGAAGCCGGGGTAGTTTTCGATCTCGCCGCCGATGGCGGTCTCGCCGCCGAACTGCTCTGAGGCGATCACGGTCGACATCTGGTATCGCGCTGCGTAGAGGGCCGCCGAGAACGCGGCCGCGCCCTGGCCGGCGATAAGGATGTCCACGCGCTTCGTTTCTGTCATCTTGGTTTACCTTTTGAGGACCGGGGTGAGGATTGGAGCGCCGATGCAGCGCGCAGCGTTACTGCTGAGTCGGCGCTCGCTATGCCCAAGATCCTGTTCGTGGCCCATGCTCATGGCCGATTGTATCGCCATAAGCAGATGGGCGGTGTACGTTCGCTACTGCTTTAGATGCACGGCGTGTGTTCCGGGATTGAGCTGCGCATATTGCTTCCTGCCGGGCTTCGGCTGCAATGCGAAGCTATCGTTTTCAAAATCGGTGTGCTACCCCCTGGCATCTGCGCCGAACGCCTCCGGGTAGGCGTCGCTGAGGGAGCCGATCACGATGTCCTGCTGAGCCTCCAGTGAATTTGCAGAGGCGATCTTGCGGCCGGCGTTGCCAAGGCTGCGGGCCAGGGTCGGATCGCCGATTACGCGCCCGATTGCGTCGGCCATCGCCTCCGGGTCGTCCGGCGGCACTATCAGGCCCGATTCGCCATCACGGAGCAGGTGAGGCACTCCGCCAACGGAGGTCGCAACCACGGGGAGCAGGCGCGCTGTCGCTTCTAGCAGCGCCCGCGGCACTCCCTCGATGCGGGACGGCAGTACGAACAGGTCCGCACGGTCGTACTCGGCGAGCAGGTCAGGGCCCGGGCTAACGATTCCGGCGAACCGCACCTGCTCCTCAAGCCCCAGGGTGGCGCTCAGGCTGCGGAGTTCGCTATCGGCCGGGCCGGCGCCGGCGACAACTACGTTGACGTTTTCCCGCGTGTCTGGCGGCAAGATAGCGATGGCTCGTAAAAGAACATCGATGCCCTTTTCACGGGAAAGTCTTCCGGCGTACAGAATTCGAGTGCCGCGCCCTGTGGCGGGAGTCCGCTCGTGCGGTGGCGGCCCACTGGTCAGCCACGCAGGCAACCCGTCGGAGATCTCGACGACGGCCCGAGAGTCGCCACCCTCGAATTCGCGCAACAGCGATTTCCCGTAGACGAATGTAACCGGCCGATGTTGGCGGCGGATCTGCTGCAGCCGCCACTCGATGAATCGGTTTCCGCCGCCGTACAGCCAGCCCGCCGGACTACGGCCGTAGATCCGCCTGAGAATTTCCGAGTCGATTCCGCGGATGAGTTCAAAGCGGGGCTTATGACCGGCAGCGCGGGCGAAAAAGAGGCCGGCGATGCTAGGCACATAGCCGATCACGTCTGCTATCCGAGCCTCGCGTCTCGCCACCCGCCATGCGCCGGCGGCAAAGAGCGGCAGTTTGCGGATGAGATCACTTTCGGTGCGGTAGAACGGCAGCCTGACGAACCTGGCGCCCTCGGGCACTTCCAGCATGGCGGCCCCGCGCTCCTCAGTTGTGTGGAGGAGCGGCACGCATATCCGCATCTCTCGAACACGGCCGGCCATTCCCAGGAACAGGTCCGCCGGTTGGGGAAAAAGGGCGGTGTAGTGGGTGCCGTCAAAGAAGACCGGCTGGTTCAGAAAAACCGATACGACCGGAAGTGCGGAAATCTGTCTTTCTGATCGATTGTTCATCGGGTGTGGTGCTGACGCCGAGTAGAATGGAGCAGCGTTGATTCAGTCGGAAAATCCCGTTTTATCCCAATTTGAGTCTGGCTTGAGTCTAGCGGATGCCGCCCCCGGAGACGGGCACGATTTCTGGCGGCGCCAGGTCACCGCAGCCGGTCACACTCTGCGGTCTTGAAGAGGCTTATATCGAGAATGCCGGGAGACTCGACGGCCAACGAGCGCGCTGGTGGCGAGACCGGCGACGGCGATCCCTTCGTGACCGTAATCATGCCGATCCGCAACGAGGAGCGATTCATAGAGCGCAGTCTTGGCGCCATCCTGGCCCAGAATTACCCGCCGGATCGGTACGAAGTGCTCGTTGCCGACGGCATGTCTACCGACAGAACCCGGGAGATCGCGCGCGCTGTCGCGGGCGACAGGAACGTGACGATTCTGGACAATCCGGGAAAGATCGCGCCGACTGCCCTCAACATTGGAATAAGGCATGCATCCGGCGAGATCATCGTCCGGGTGGACGGGCACACGGAAATCGCGCCCGACTACATCCGAAAGTGCGTGGACGCTCTGGAACGCACCGGTGCGGAATGCGTCGGTGGACGAATGGACCCGGTCGGCCAGACTTCATTCGGACGGGCAGTGGCCGTTGCAACCAGCAATCGATTCAGCCTAGGTGGCAGCCGTTTTCACTACGCCACCCAGGAGCAGGAGACCGACAGCGTCTACATGGGCACCTACGTGAAACGGGTCTTTTCACGAGTGGGTCTTTTTGACGAGGGGATGGTGATAAACGAGGACGACGATTTCAACTATCGGTTGAGGTCGGCGGGCGGGCGGGTAGTGCTGGTGCCCGGGATACGCTCAATCTATTACAACCGCGGGACGCCGGGAGGGCTGTGGCGACAGTACTTCAAGTACGGCCTCTGGAAGGTGCGGGTCGTTCAGAAACTGCCCGGCCAGGTGCGGCTGCGGCATCTTGCACCGTCGGGATTCGTTTCGTTCCTGGTCGTCGCGGCCGCGCTGTCGGCCGTGTGGGTCGAGTCTGCTATCGCTCTGGCGGGCATGGTCGCTCTGTACGCGCTGTTCGTGACGGTGGTAGCCCGGTCGGCGACCGGTGTTCGCGCGATCGGGCGCGCGGCGCAGACGGGACTGGCGATCGC
>JADFHP010000150.1 GCA_022567135.1 Chloroflexota bacterium | reverse complement strand
TGATGCGCGCCTTCAGCGGACGCGAGACCGCACGGAATGACGCCGATCCTGACGGGGCGGCGAAGTAACAGATAGAGAAGTCACCGACAGAAGTTGAAAAAGCCACTTCTTCTCGCCGTTCTCGTACTCGTTGTCGCATCAGCCCTCATTTCGGTTGCAGGTGGCGCACTTGGCGCCGCGTTTGGCCTGGGATTCCTGGGCAGTCCCATTCCCGAGATCTCCGTTCCCGGAGAGAAGATCGCCGACATCGGCGGCTATGAGGTGATCAACTCATCGATACTGTTCTGGGCCGCCATATTGATCATCATCACCATCTCGTTCCTGGGCACCAGGAATATGAAGATGGTGCCCACGGGGTTCCAGAACTTCATGGAACTCCTGGTGGAAGGCTTCATCGGGCTCACCGAGAGCGTCGGCGGGCCGGCTGCTCGCCGCTTTCTGCCGCTGGTGATGACGATTTTCCTGGTGATCCTCCTCTCAAACTGGCTCGGCATCCTCCCCGGCGTTGGGACTATCGGCAGGATCGAATCGGCCGAAGAGCTCGTGAGCCATGAGCTGCACGACCTGGAGGTCGAGATCCGCGAGTCCCAGCCTGGCCTCAACGACGAGGAGGTCGAGGAGAGGGCGCTTACGGAGGCGCTTGCAGCGGTCGGGAAGAAGAAGCTCACTGTTTTCGACGACACGGCTGGAATCAACCTGATCCCATTCGGGCGCGGTGAGGACACAAAGGCGCCCTTGATCAACGTAATCGGCGACGCGCAGGGCGTCCACGATATCGAGGAGCGGCTCGAAGCCAGCACGCTGGTCACCGCGCCGCTGGATAACGACGGCAAGGAGCAGCCCGAGCTGAAGGGCAAGAATGCCGGCATCCTCATCCCGTACCTGCGCGGGCCGAACACCGATCTGAACACAACGCTGGCGATCGCACTGGTTGCGATGTTCACGATTCAGTTCTGGGGCATCCGCGCCCTTGGCATCCGGGGATACGGCGGCAAGTTCATAAATCTGAAGAACGGCCCGATCCACTTCGCCGTCGGGTTGCTTGAGATCGTTTCAGAGGTATCACGAATAATCAGCTTCACCTTCCGTCTATTCGGGAACATGTTTGCGGGCGAGGTTCTGCTGGTTGTCATGGCATTCCTGTTCCCGGTGATTGGTATCATCCCGTTCCTCGGACTGGAGTTGTTCGTGGGCGCGATCCAGGCGTTCATATTTGCGATGCTGGTGCTCGTGTTCGCGGTCGTGGCCACACTGCCGCACGGCGAAGAGGAGCATTAGCTGTCGAGTTAGTTGAAATGCCGGGGATATGTGCCCGGCGGCCGGGACGATTACCGGCACTAAAAATAGGTAAAGGGGCGCGTTGCCCCAATGTGTGAGAGATCACGTAGGAGGACAAGGTGTCAATAGTTGATCCGGAGATGATCAGGGTAGTAGCTGATCTTGTGGTTCACGCTCAGGAAGTGGATAACCAATCCACGGTGGATGCGGCGGAGTTCAACTCGGACGGCCTTAAGGCCATCGGCGCCGGCCTCGCCATGGGACTCGGTGCTTTGGGACCGGGGATTGGCGTCGGCCTACTTGCCGCCAAGGCACTGGAAGCGATCGGCCGGAACCCCGAGGCGCGTGCGCCGATCCAGCAGAACATGGTTCTGGGCCTGGCATTCGCCGAGGCGCTTGGAATCTACGCTCTGGTTACCGCAGTCATTATCCTCTTCGTCTAGGTAACAGTCACCAGGCACTACTTTGATGTCGTCCCAGTTAAGGGCGACCGGTAAAGGGCGACGAGAACAGATATGGAAGCACTCGGAATTAATTTGCCAGGGCTGGTAACCCAGCTCGTTAGCTTTTTGATACTTTTCGTAGTACTGGTTAAGCTGCTGTACGGGCCTATTCAAAAGACTCTCAACGAACGCACGGAGCGCATCCGCGAGAGCCTCGAGGCGGCCGACAGGGCCAAAGAAGAGGCCGCGTCTTCCGCAGAGCGAGTGGAGGCGGAGATCGCCACTGCGAGGGTCGAGGGCCAGCAGTTGATCGCCGAGGCCCGGGATGCCGCAGGACGCTATCGAGAAGAACAGGAAGGCCGGGCTCGCACGGAGGCTGACGCCTTGATCGAGCGGGCCCGAGCCGAAATCGGACGAGAACGCGACGCCGCGATAGAGCAGGTGCGGCTGGAGTTTTCCGGCCTTGCCATCAGCGCGGCAGAGCGGATCGTGAACAAGTCGCTGGACGAGACCACCCACCGGGAGCTGATTGAGAGCGCTCTTCGGGAAGGGTTGGAGGATCGGAAAAATTGATCGATTTATCCGCACCCGAATTGCGCAACGACGTTAGTAGCGATCGCGCCGGCAGTGGCAGGGAGCCTGGATAAGTGGCAGGACGGCCGACGGCGCGTCGCTATGCACAGGCGGTTTTCGAGCTTGCGCTCGAGCACGACGCTGTAGACCAGTGGTTGAATGACATTGACCTCATGGCGGACGCCATGGGGTCTGAAGACTTCTTTGCCCTGCTTGAGGCCCCGCAGGTGCCGGTTCGGGTCAAGTACCGGGGAATAGACACGGTCATGGCGGGCGCAAGCCAGCTGGCGCGTAATCTGGCCTCGGTGCTCGTTGACCACAGATCAGTGCGCTTTGCGGGAGCCATTCGCGATCAGTTTCGAGCGCTGGCAGACGCCCATAACGGAGTCGCCAGGGCTGAAGTGGTAACGGCGGTTGCCATGGAGGACGCCGAGCGCGAACGAGTCAGCAAACTCCTCGGTGAGCTGGTCAGCGCAAATGTTGTGACGACAGAGCGGGTGGACCCTGACATCATCGGCGGAATTATCGCCAGGGTTGGGGATCACCTGTTTGACGGTAGCGTGAAAACGAGACTGGCTGACATGAGGGCCGCGCTGGCAGCCCCGCCGGTCGATTTGCGACAGGATTCATAGGGGGCCGATCGAGGCCTGAGAGACACATCATTAGCGGCCGATTAATTCGCAGGCCGCGGAGGGAGCCGGATGACAATCAGAGGTCAGGACATAGCCTCGGTCATCAAGAGGCAGATAGAAGAGTTCGGCGGCGAACTTACTCTGGTTGACGTTGGGACCGTCGTGGAAGCGGCGGACGGAGTTGCCAGGATTCACGGCCTATCGGACGTGCGGTCCATGGAGCTGCTCCAGTTCCCCGGCGATACGCTTGGGATGGCGCTAAACCTTGAGGAAGACAGCGTAAGCGCCGTGATTCTGGGCGGGTTTTCCCACATCAAGGAAGGGGACGAGGTCCGGAGCACAGGGCGCATTGTTGAGGTACCGGTCGGAGATGCGCTGGTAGGGCGTGTGGTGGACCCGCTTGGCAGGCCGCTTGATGGCAAAGGGCCCGTGAATACGAGCGAGACCCGCCCGGTGGAGCAAATCGCCCCGAACGTGGTGAGCCGGAAATCGGTCGATACGCCGCTCCAGTTCGGCGTGAAGATCGTTGATGGCCTTATCCCCGTTGGCAGGGGCCAGCGAGAGTTGATCATCGGGGACCGCAACACCGGCAAGACTTCACTGTGCCTGGACGCGATCATCAACCAGAAAGGCGGCGACGTCACCTGCGTATACGTTGCGATCGGACAGAAAGCGAGCAAAGTCGCGGCAACTGTCGCCACCCTGGAGCAGCATGGCGCAATGGATCACACAATCGTGATCAGTTCGGCCGCCTCGGACCCGGCGCCCGTACAGTACCTGGCGCCATATACGGGAGCGACTATCGCCGAGCACATCATGTATTCCGGCCGCGATGCCTTGATCGTGTACGACGACCTGACGAAGCATGCCTGGGCGTACAGGCAGATGTCGCTGTTGCTCAGGCGGCCCCCGGGTCGTGAGGCGTATCCCGGCGATGTGTTCTACCTCCACTCCCGGCTGCTCGAGCGGTCGGCGAGGATGAACGATGAAAACGGCGGCGGATCATCGACGGCACTGCCGATCATTGAGACGCAGGCGGGAGACCTTTCGGCATACGTGCCTACGAACGTGATTTCGATTACGGACGGGCAGATCTATTTGCAGCCCGAGCTTTTTACGGCCGGCATCCGGCCCGCTCTGGACACCGGCTTGAGCGTGTCCCGCGTGGGAAGCGCTGCGCAGACGAAGGGGATGAAGGGCGTGGCAGGGCGACTCAGGCTCGAGATGGCGCAGTTCCGTGAAATCGCGACCTTCGCGCAGTTTGGCACCGATGACCTTGACTCCTCGACCCGAGCGCAGTTGGAGCGAGGCCGGCGCGCGACCGAAGTGTTGAAGCAGGTTGAACTCAACCCGTTGAGCATGGAGCAGCAGGTAACGATTTTCTATCTGCTCACATCCGGCGCCCTGGATGACGTGGCGCAGGAAAATATCCTGGCGTTCGAGAGTGGCTGGCACGAATATGCGGCGGCCAACATCCCTGACGTACTCGGGGAGATCGCCAGTTCTGGCGATCTCTCTGATGAGGCAGGCAAGAAGCTTGACGAAGCCGCGGCAGCCTACAAGCAGACCGCCGGGCTATAGGAGATGGCTGAGAACGTTCGAGCGCTCAGGCTGCGGATTCGCAGCCTTGCCAATACGGCAAAAATCACCAAAGCGATGCAGATGATCGCCGCTTCGAAGATGCGCCGCGCCCAGGAGATGGTTCTGGCGGGCAGGCCGTATTCAGAGAAGATAGAAGTGATGCTGGCCGATCTTGCCGCGGTTCAGAGCCAGACCGACGAGGCGGCAGTGCCGTTGCTGGAAGTTCGGCCAGTTCAGAAGACAGCGCTCGTGCTGGTCACACCCGACCGCGGGCTCTGCGGTGGGCTGCACGCCAATATGAATCGCGCTGCAGGCGAAGCTATCCGAAACGAAGACTCGGGCGTAGTGGTAATCACCGTGGGCCGCAAGGGCAGGGATTTCATCGTCCGCTCCGGCACGGAGTTGCTGGCAACGTTCGAGGGTGTTGGCGACCGTCCCACGCTGGACGAGACGCGGCCGATATCGAGCATCGTCATCCAGGAGTTCGAGAAGCGCGAGATTGACCGGGTCTGGCTCGGCTACTCCCGATTCATAAATACCGCGGTGCAGAGGCCTGAGATAGTGACCCTCATTCCAGTGGAGCCGGCGGAGTTGGAGCCGGGCCAGGCAGTGGACTACATCTACGAGCCGAGTCCCCGTGATGTTTTGCAGGAGTTGCTGCCCCGCTTTGTCGAAATGGAGATCTACCACGCGATTCTTGAGGCGATTGCCAGCGAGCACTCGGCCCGAATGATCGCGATGCAATCCGCGACTGACGCCGCTAATGATCTTATTGACGAGCTAACGCTGGCGCTGAATAAGGCACGCCAGGAATCGATCACATCGGAAATACTAGACATCGTCGGCGGTGTGGCCGCAGTCGAGCGCTAGCCATCCCGGATGCAAACACCAGAGGCGAACAGAGGAGAGCCCCGCTAATGGCAGGTAAGGGCAAGGTCGTACAGGTAATCGGAACCGTGGTGGACATCGAGTTCCCAGCAGAAGAACTTCCGGATATTTACAACGCTGTCGAGCTTGATCTCGACGGCGAGCGGCTGGTGCTTGAAGTCGAGCAGCATGTTGGGAACAACTGGGTTCGCTGTCTTGCGCTGGGAACGACCGACGGTCTGCAGCGCGGCATCGAAGTGACGGACACCGGCGCGCCGGTGATGGTCCCGGTAGGCAACGCCACGCTGGGGAGGCTATTCAATGTCACCGGCACGCCGCTGGACAACCTGGGCGATGTCGAGGCAGACGAGTATTGGCCAATCCACCGGCCGCCGCCTGCATTTGACGAGCAGACCGGCACCACGGAGCAGCTAGAGACCGGTGTGAAGGTTTTCGACCTGCTGATACCGTTCCAGCGCGGTGGGAAGATCGGCGCGTTTGGCGGCGCGGGCACCGGCAAGACGGTAATCATCACCGAGCTGATTCGCTCGATCGCCCAGGAGCACAGCGGCGTCTCCGTGTTCGCTGGCGTTGGCGAGCGCTCCCGCGAAGGCAACGACCTCTGGCACGAGATGATGGACTACGGGGTGTTGAAGAACACGGTCCTCGTATTCGGCCAGATGAACGAGCCGCCCGGGACACGCGCCCGGATCGCCCAGACGGGGCTGACGATGGCCGAGTATTTCCGTGACGTCCAGAAGCAGGACGTGCTCATGTTCATCGATAATGTCTACCGGTACATCCTGGCCGGCATGGAGGTATCCGGACTTCTTGGTCGCATGCCTTCGGCGGTGGGTTACCAGCCGACGCTGGCGACTGAGATGGGAGACCTGGAGGAGCGAATCACCTCAACGGTCAACGGCTCGATCACTTCATTCCAGGCTG
>JADFHP010000029.1 GCA_022567135.1 Chloroflexota bacterium | reverse complement strand
CGATCGAGAAAGAGCTTGGAGAATCGGAAGCGACGGCTGGTGGTGGCAATTGGACCCGCGATACCGAACTCTACTGGTTCAGCGTTTTCGGCGAGCCCGGTGGAAGCGAGCCGTGGGGATGGCGCGTCGGCGGACACCACGTCTGCCTTCATTACACGATCGTCAACGGCGAGTTGGTGACTCCGAACCCGCTCTTCTTTGGGTCCAATCCGGCGAACGTGAAACACGGTCCTCGGGAAGGCCTAAGGACGCTGGCCGATGAGGAGGATCTGGCCCGCGCGCTGGTGACGGGTCTGGACGTCGATCTCAAATCGGTCGCCATCGTCGACTCGGAGGCTCCAGCCGACATCCTGACGAAGAGCTACCGTTCGGCTGACCCGGACGCGGCGCCCGCGGGGCTGGCGTACAGCCGGATGAACGGCGATTCGCGTGAGCAGTTGATCAACTTGATCAGGCTCTATATCAATCGTGCGTCGGACGATCTTGCAGGCAACGTCTGGTCGAAGATCGAGAGCGCAGGTTTCGACGGCATCACGTTCGCATGGGCCGGGCCTGCGGAGCGATGGCGGGGCCACTACTACGCCATCAAGGGAAGCGAGTTCCTCATTGAGTACGACAACACCCAGAATGGCGCGAATCACATTCACTCGGTGTTCAGGGACTACCGGAACGACTTCGGCGAGGATCTGCTGGCCGCCCACTACGCCGCCTCAAGCCACCACTAGTTTGTAGCAGACAGAAAGCCCGCCATGATGGCGGGCTTTCTGTTTTGGGTTGCTTGCTGACGAAGCCGGGGGACTACATCATCCGGCCGATGATCTTCTTTACCTGATCCTCGGATAGGCCTGTCTTGCGCGTGGCAAGCGGGCCGCCCTTCTTGAGCACCGGCTCACGATCGTCGAGCGTGGGCACACCGGTCTTCTGGTAGAAGAGGCCGGTGTAGATCGTGTCGCCCCACTCCATCGCCCGCTCGCAGGCCGCTTTCCAGTCGCTCTCGTCATGTCCGTCATCCTCAAGCTTCTTCACGCGCTGCTTGAAGAATGGGTGGTCGTTGTCCTTGTTGTAGGTCACGCATGGACTGAATATATCGATCAACGAGAAGCCTCGGTGCTCGATTGCGCCCTTTACGAGCTGCGCTAGTTGCCTTACGTCGCCGCTGTACCCCCGGGCAACATATGTCGCGCCGTTCATGATTGCGGACGTGAGCGGGTTGAGCGGAGTCTCGACGTTTCCGAACGGCGTGCTTTTCGTTTTCATCCCTTCGCGGCTCGTCGGCGAGACCTGTCCGGTGGTCAGGCCGTAGATCTGGTTGTTCATCACCAGATATGTGAGGTCTACGTTCTTGCGGGCCGTATGGGTGAAGTGGTTGCCACCGATGCCGTATCCGTCCCCGTCACCGGTCGTCACGATGACGTTAAGTTCGTGGTTGGCCATCTTCAAGCCAGTTGCCACGGCCAGGGCGCGCCCGTGAAGGGTGTGCATGCCATAGGCATTGAAATAGCCGGGGAAGTTCGAGGCGCAGCCGATTCCGCTGACGGTGACGATCTCGTGGGGTCTCAAGCCCAGCTCGGCACATGCTCGCTGGAGGCTGTTGAGAACCCCGAAATCGCCGCATCCAGGACACCAGTCCGGGGTGATGTCACTCTTATAGTCTTTCGCTGTTAGCTGCGGCAGCGGATCCCGCTCGGCTACGTCAACGGTGGTTGCCATTCAGTATCCTCTCTAAAATCTTCGGTCTATGCCCTGAGGGCTTCATCCGGGACGTAGACGTCTGTCTCCGTGCCCAGATGCTCGATAACGCCCTCGACGATGTGAAGGGGCGCAAACGGCTCGCCATCGTATTTGCGGATGTGGCCATCGACGGACAGTCCGGTCTCGCTGCGCATATAGCGGTAGAACTGACCTGAGTGGTTGTTCTCAACGACGATTGTCTTCCTGGCCGAGTTGACGATTTCCGTGATCGCCTCTGTGTGGAATGGGATGATCCACTTGACGGACAGGTGGTTTGCCGTGATGCCGCGTTCGACCAGGATCTCGATTGCCTCGTGGATCACGCCGTACGTCGATCCCCAGCCTATGAGCGTCACGTCAGCGTCCTTCGGACCTTCCAGAACTGGAGCGGGGACATCGTCGAGCACTGTGCTCATCTTGCGGTGGCGCTTCTCTACCATCTTGCGGCGGATCAGCGGGTCTGTGAACTCGTCAGAGATCAGGGTCGAGTCCTCATCGTGTTCGTCAGTCGCCACGACGTGGACGTATCCCTCGAGCCCCGCGATCGCGCGGGGCGAAATGCCGCTAGGCGTGTCTTCGTAGCGTTTGTAGCCATTGGCTTCAGCAGGCTCGGTGATCAGCGCGCCTCGATCGATGACCGGGTGCATGTCGAGATCATCTGGATCGACGCTATAGTGGCCTTCTGAGATGAGAAGGTCGGATAGAACCATGCCGGGGCACTGGTATTTGTCTACCAGATTAAATATCTCAGGAATGGTGTTGAAGGCATCAATCGCACTGACCGGCGCGACGATGAGTTTTTCGAAATCGCCCTGGCTTGCGCCGAGGGCCTGCCAGAGATCTGCCTGCTCGGTCTTGGTCGGAAGCCCGGTTGACGGCCCGCCGCGCTGAACATCGATGAAGACCGTCGGTATCTCCATGATTCCAGCGGCGCCGATAGCCTCCGTCATGAGCGCGAATCCGCCGCCGGAGGTTGCGCACATCGCCCTTGCGCCGGCGTGCGCCGCGCCGATGGTCATGTTGGCTACGCCGATCTCGTCCTCTACCTGGCGCACCATTATGCCCAGATCACGGGCATTCATCGCCATCCAGTGGAGCACGCCCGTCGCCGGGCTCATCGGGTAGGCGCTATAGAACTTCACACCTGCCGAGGCGCCGCCCATGGCGATGGCATCGTTACCGGACCAGAACGCGAGGGGCTTTGAGGTGGCTGGGAGCGGCTGGGAGTAAGGCTCGAATTTTTCGTTCGCGTAGTCGTACCCGGCCTTCGCTACCCGTACGTTCTCTTCGACCACCTCATCGCCATATTTCTGAAATCGTTCTGTCAGACTCGACTCGAGTATCGAGAACTCCACATCGAGCATCGCCAGGACCGCGCCGATGGCAACGGTGTTCTGAATTAGCTTGTTTCGACTCTGTGTGAGATCGGAGATCGGCAGGCCGATCATCTGGACGCCGTCTCGTTCGGGCCCTGGCTCAATTGTGTCGGCGTTGTATATCACCGTGGAGCCGGGCAACATCCGCTCAAGGTGGCGATCCATTGTGTCCTGGTTCAGACACAACATCATGTCCATCTTATCGCCGTGTGTGTACACCTTCTGGTCGCTCACGCGCATGAACAGGAAGATGTGGCCGCCACGGATGAGTGACTGATACGCGTTGTATGTGCTCAGGTGAAGGCCGCGGCGGATGAAGATCTTAGCGAGGATGTCGCCGGGCGTTGCGATTCCCTGGCCGGCCTCACCACCGATGGTGAGTACGAAGTCGAATTTACGCGGGCTCAATTACTATTCCCTTCGGCTTGGCAACGAACGACCGGACGATGTTGGGGGCGATGAGCGCACGGCTCCGAGCAGCCAGCGCGGCGGCAACGCGGAGGTGTTCAATTGACACCCGCAGCATGCTCGCGGCAGCTGGTTACTGGTCGCTGCTGGAGAGCCGCCTATATTTAGTGTAATCATGCGCCCTGAATTATCGCTCTTTCAAGCATGCGATGCCACCCGCTGACCTGAAGATTCGCGGGTGGCCTTACACAGTCGGGCAACCAGACAGCAACCTTTGCAGAGGCTATCCCAGCCCAACGACGAGAAATACCCCGGCCAGGGTCAGCGCGAGACCTGCGGTAGCCCGGCTCGTGAGCCGCTCGCCAAGGAAAATCACCGACAGTGGGACCAGAAACAGGGGAGAACTGCTGACCAGTATCGCCGTCGAACTCGCGTCCGATAGCTCCAGGGCGAACATGAAGCTCAGTATCGAGGCGCCGAAGAGCAGGCCCGCGACGACGACACGAACGCCGTCTGCACGCGCCATGGGAAGCGGGCGGGCAGGGGCCCAGGCCAGGATGATGACAGCGTAAATTACGAGCGGCGCCAGGTTCGACAGCCCGTTTGCCGCGATGGCATCGTGGCCAGCGATTCCTTCGGCGATCATCAGGAGGCTCGCCATCCAGAGCAGGCCGGCGATGATTGCCAGAACGGGGGCAGAGCGGGCATCACGCCACGAATGCCATGACTCAGGGACGAGCCCCCTGAGGCCATTGACGAACGCGCCTGCAGGAACGTTCGTCAGGTAGACGCCGAGCAGGATCAGCAGTCCACCCACCAACATGTAGCCCGACACCGATTCATCCAGGATCAGCCAGCCGCCGAACGCCGAGGCGAGGACGAATACGGCCGTCGCCGTGGTGAAGTTGCGGCCCAGTTCTCCGATGGTGATCGAGCGGAACAGGGCAAGGTCGCCGGTCGTGCCGACCACCGCGCCGCCAAGCAACAGGGCGCTGTCGGTACGATTGATAGAAAATACGTCTCCGATCTGACCGGCCGCCGCGGCGACGATGAGCCCGAGCGACGCCGTCAGGAATATGAAGACGGCGTTGATCTTGAGCGCGCGCACCCGCACTGTCGCCGACTTGAGGATGATTCCTGCGACGGCCCAGCCGAGCGCGCCCGCGAGCGCGGCAATGTCACCTGAGTCCATGCAGTCTCAAGCTCGCTGTTTCATTCATATACCACGTGATCGACGGTGTTCTTCTCGATGAAATCCCAGTCGACAGGCACGCCGAGCCCCGGTTTCTCGGGCACCCTGACGAAGCCGTTCTCATCGATAGCGTGCAGTTCATCCTCGTATCCGTCGCCGTAGATCGGCGGGTGGAAAGTCGAGATCCGTGGATGGACCAGGCCCATCTCGTAGTAGTTGGAGTTCCGCATGGCAGCCATGCAGTGGCGCCTGGACGGGCCGGGGCCGTGCGGCTCCACGTCCAGGCCGAAACCTTCCGCGGCGTGTGCGATCTTCATGACGCCGGTGATGCCGCCGTCATAGTCCTGATCGATGCGAACGAAGTCGGTCCCGTCTGCCACTATGAAGTCGACATGGGCCTCGAGGCCCCGATGGTGTTCTAGCTGGAGCAATGGTGTCTTCAGCATCTCCCGCAGCTTGCGATGCGCAAACGCGGATACGCCACCGTCCTTGAACGGATCCTCGTACCAGTAGTAGCCCCACTCGTCGCATGCTCTGCCAACCTTTATCGCGTCGCCAAAGGTCTTATAAGCGCAGAACGGGTCCAGCATCAGGTCCATCTTGCCGGCCATGCGCTTGCCAACGGCTTCGACGACGGCGATCTGCATCTCTAAGGCCGCGTCCTGCCAGGGGTGGATCTTGTAGGCGCGGTAGCCGATGTCATAGCACTCCTCGGCGAAATCGGCATAGGCTTCCGGGCTGCTCAGGCCGTCTTTTTCGTGATCGCCGACATACGTCGACGCGTAGCAAGGCATCTCGGTTCGGTACTCCCCGAGGAGTTGATAGATGGGCATGTCGAACAGCTTGCCCGCGATGTCCCAGAGCGCCATGTCGACCTGAGACATTCCCATGCGGGCGTGTTGCCTCAGCGCCTGCTTGGCATCGTTGTAGATCGCCTCACGCGCCAGCGCGCTGCGGCCCAGCGTGGCATTGATGAACATCGGGATGGCCGAGTATTCGGTCTTGCTTCCGCCGACGTACTCCCCCGTAATGCCGGCGTCCGTGTGAATTCGGAGCGCCATCCGCGATGTGGTGAGCGTGGCGCCGGGCTGGTAGACCGGAATGTTTATCGTCCCATCGGCGCCAACATTCTTGAGATCGAAAGTGAACTCGTTTACCTCGACTCTGGTGATTACGGGCGGCTTCATATCTATCCTCCTTCTGCTTCATGCCAGCGGCCGCGCCGCTATGGCGGGGCGTTTCGGGTCCGGCGGCGCTTAGGATACGCTTGGATAAGCGGCACGGCGCCGCTCATATCAGCCATTTAGCTCAGCCATCGGACAGCCACGGGAGCAGCATTGCCGGAACCGCAACACCACTCCGTCATCATCATCGGTGGCGGACCCGGCGGGCTCGGCGTTGCAGCGCTTTTGCAGGGTTGGCGCCCCCGACTTGTCGGAAGCGTGCCCGACAGGCTTCGGACCGGAGCGATTCCCGACCTGCTGACCGGGGCTTCTGACGATCTGCTTTCCCTGGACATGGATGCCGTCGTTCACGCCGGGATTTCTCCGTTCGATCTCTTTCGGATCCTTCACCATCCCACCAATGACTATCGCGGCAGGGAAGCGCGTGTACTGGGGTTCCAGAAGCGGCCGGCAATCGACTGGCTGATGCTCTCCAACGAGCCGGCAGGCGGTCTCTGGAACTACGTGCCCCGTAACCAGCTGACGCTCTCTCCGGCCCACTGGATGGAGCTTGCGCCATATCCGATGGACGAGTTCTTCAACGATAGCGGGAGAAATCTGGATCCGAACGATCTGATCGAAAAGAAAGACCTGGTCCCGTACTACCACCGGTTCGTTGTGAAGACCGGACTGAGAGACCGGATGCGGCTCGACCAGAATGTTGTTTCGATCACACCCGGAGATGATTCGCGACGGTTTGTTATCGGCGCCGAATCATCGACCGCCGGCAGACTGATCGAATACAGCGCAGACTTTCTCGTATTTGCCGTCGGCCCAAAGGCGGTGCTCCGGCGGCTCGACGTACCGGGCGAGGAACGCGATTACATCTCATATCACTACGATCACTGGGACGACTATCCGGGAGAGCGGGTCATGGTCGTGGGTGGTGGGCGTTCTGCCGACTGGGCTGCCACGGAGCTGCACGATGCGGGACGCCACGTGACGTACGTGATGCGCGGTCAGGAGTCAACACAACTGCGGCTAATACACGATAGCCAGCATCTGCCGTACTACGTGAGAATTCGCGAGATCATCGAGTCAGGCAGCCCGCGCCTCGATAGGCGATATGGAATACACGTGAAGGCATTCGAGCCGGGCGGCCGGGTGCTCCTGGACTCCCACGATTTCGTCGACGTTGACCATGTGATCGTCGAGATCGGCGGTGAGCCCTCGTACGATTTGCTTCGGGATTTCGGGCGGCTATCCCTTACGGAGGGCCGGGACCGGTACCGGCTGCAGCTCATGCAGATGGTAGTTGACCCGAAGTCGTACGAATCTGTCGACATTTCCGGGCTGTACCCGGCCGGTTACCTGGCCGAGGGCACTGGAATCTCGGTCCTCGGCATGCACTGTACGGTCTACCCGATGGCCGCCGACATCCTGAGCAAGTTGCGCGTAGAAGCGGAGAGTTAGCCCGCGCGCACCAGCGCCGCCACAATCGTCGCCACGAGCGTAACCATGACGACGGGAACCATGGCCGCCGACAGGCCGCGGTATGCGAGGGCCTGCAGATTCGTCATCGGCGTCGGGTTGAACTTGCCCGTCCGCTGGAATTCGGACGCCAGTTGCAGCAGGCCCAGCGGGGCGAACCGCCTCGCCCAGACAGTCCCGGCAAAAAAGGCGAAGAGTCCGACGATGACAGCGCCGGCGATAGCGCCCTTGAAATACGAGTTGCCGAGAACCACACCGCCCCACGCCGCGCCGTGACCAGCGCCAAAAAGGGCAAACATGGAGGTGCCCATCGCCACACTGAGGAACTTCATATCGGTGGGCGCGGAACGGTTCTGCACGCGGGTCTCCACCCGCCGCCGTGCGCCGAAACACCTATAGATCGGAGAGAACGGAACGCCGCGATGACGCAGGCCCACCCGCGAAGGTTCAACGGAGCACCAGGGATTGAGGCCGCCAATATGGAACGACTTTGCACGGGCCAATCATGTCAGCGTTTCCACGGTGTGGTCGCTCAGCCACTTCCAATCCCACTCGTATCCGAGCCCGGGAGCCGTCGGCGCAACCAACTGGCTCTCCGACGTAGGCTGCATGTCTTCGACGTACCCGAACTGGGTCGCCTCTTTGGGCTGCCACCATTCGAAATAGTCGCAGTTGCTGATGGATAGCATGACGTGGAGATTTGCGGCGTCCAGGGCGGAGTTTTTGCATGTGCCGATCTCGCAGTTCAGGCCAAAACCCTCGGCCAGGGAGCAGAGTTTCTTCAGGCCGGTGATGCCAATTTTCCGAGCCGTGCCCCTCGGCAACTGCACGGCCTTCAGGCGAATGAAGTCGGCAGCCTCGCGGAAGCGGAACTCGGGCTGGTCGCTCATGCACAGCGGAGTCTGCAGCCGTTTGGTCAGCTCGAGTATCGAGTCGAGCAGCGTCCACGGCACCGGATCCTCGAACCAGAAGAAGCCGAGTTCGTCGAGCGCCCGGCCTATCTCGTAGGCCTTCCTGAACCTGTAGCCGTTGTTGGGGTCCAGCATCAGCGGGAAGCCGTCTCCCACGGCTTGCCGGACGCCGGTGACCATCTCGATCACGTCGGCAGTGCCCATAACGCCGGGATGAATCTTGTAGGCCTTGAAGCCCCGGCTGGCCAGCTCCTCCGCCTCCTCCACGTACCCGGCCGGAGTGTCGTGCCGCGGCGGGTAGGTGGCATAGATATCGACGGCCTCGCGCTGCGCCCCCAAAAGCTTGTAGATAGGTTGTCCTGCCGCTTTGCCGGCGATGTCCCACAGTGCGACGTCCAGCACCGCCCATGCCGGGTAGCTCATGCCCCTCCCCTGGCCGATCACGTCCAGGCGGTGCCAGAGCCACTCCCGGTCGGCCGGATCGCGGCCCATCACCTCTGGCTTCAGGACGTTCAGTATCGGGTCGAAAAGCGCCGTTCCCGCACTGGTCGTAGCATCGCCAATAATGCAGTTGCCTTCGATGCCCTCATCGGTCAGTACGCGCAGGATTCCCTGCTCAACCTCCCCGCCCATCTGGCTGCGGTCATCTTTGAGCGCGGTGGTGGCGAACTCGCGCCTGATGACATCGATCTGTATATCGGTGATCTTCAACTTCGGTTCCTCTGCATATGGCGCGCGATTTCCTACCGCTAAATAATCGCGATGGCCTTCGTCATGCCGGCTGTCCACCCACCGTCGACGTTATAGGCCGAGCCGGTCACGAACGACGACTCGTCGCTTGCCAGAAAGAGCGCAACCTCTGCCACATCGTTCGGCTGGCCGATTCGTCCGGAGGGCGCTATCTTTCCGGCGAACTCTCGGCCGTCCGGATTCTCTTCCAGGTAGGGTGCTGCCATCGCCGTCTCTATCCAACCGGGGCAGATGCAGTTCACTCGTATACCTTCGGGGCCGTGATCTATTGCCATCGCGCGCGTCAACTGCATCGCCGCGCCCTTGGTGGCGCAGTAGCCTGCGATGTCTGACTCGGCGTAGAAGCTATTCGCCGAGGCGGTGATGATCAGCGAGCCGCCACCCGACGCGCGCATGGCAGGGACGCCATGCTTGGCGCAGAGAAACGCGCCTTTTACGTTCACCGCAAACATGGCGTCCCAGTCGTCCTCGGATAGATCGATAGCGCTGCCGTCCCTCATGATGCCCGCATTGCTGAAGAGGACATGCAGCCCGCCGAACCGGTCCACGGTGGATTGAATCATCGCTTTGACGCTTGCCGTGTCCGTCACATCGACGCGCACGGGAGCGATCTCGCCGGGGGAGCCATCGGGGAGCAGATCCGCCGTCTCGATAGCGCCGGCCTCATTAATGTCCGCGGCGACCACTCTGGCGCCTTCCGCGGCGAACCTGAGCGCGCTCGCCCTGCCGATGCCGGCACCTGCCCCGGTGACTATGGCGACTTTGTTGCTCAACCGCATTGCGTTCTCCTCTGCGACCGCCGTCACGCCGGCCCCATTGGCCGGGCCGGAAGTGTAGCCGAAGCGCCCTCGGATGCGGGCTCGGCTTCCCGTAACTCGCGCCCGGGCGGTGGAAAGCCAGGACGACCGTGCGTGATGCGGCTACTGTTGCGACAGGGGAGGCTCACCGGCTACTGGATGGACCGGGGGGGAGACGAACAGGATCAGTCCCGAGGCGCCAAAGGCGAGGAACGCGAGGCTGATAAATGCCCAGCGATAAGTGTCCTGGATATCGAACGCAAGGCCGACAGCAAAAGGAGCAATGGCCATGGAGGCTCCCATCATCATCGAAGACATTCCGAGGATGGTCGCGAATGCCTTCGTGCCGAAATAGTCGCCCCTCAGCGCGTGGAGAATCGGCGTGCGGCCACCAAAGCCGATGCCCCATACCACCGCGAACAGGACCGCCATCGTGTAGCTGGTCGTGAAAGCGAGGATCAGCACGCCCGTGCCCTGGATGGCGGCGAAAATTGAGATCGGATAGCGCTTTTCGAACTTGTCGCCGATCAGGCCGCCCGCCATCTGAAACGTGAAAGCTACGACTGCCATGATCGGGATGATCGTGGCGGCAGTGATCGTGTCGATTCCGATATCGTTCAGGTGCAGCAAGAGGTGGGCGGAGACCGCGGCGGTGCTGAAGTTGATGAGGGAGTGTGTCGAGGTAATGATCCAGAAGGCGCGGGTATGCAGAGCCTGTCGGGCGGTGAAATCGAATGGAGATGAACGGGTCACCTGCTGTGCCGGTTCCCGTCCAGGCCTGGCATCCGCTCTGCGCGGCGCCTGGATGTCCGGGGTTTGGGATGGGCGCCGCCAGGTCAGCGCCAGGTAGAAAAGCGGGGCGATGGCGATCGACACGATTCCAATCCAGAGCGTCGTCGTCCTCCAGCCATGTTCTGAGATGCCCCACGCGAGCGCGGGCACGACGAGGCCTCCAAGGCTGGAGCCGCCTACGACGAGCGCGATACCAGTTGCCCGTCGGCGTGGCAGCCATTTGTTGACCGCAGTGATGGCAGGCACGAAGCCGCCCATGCTGAATCCGAGGGAGAGGACCAGAAACGCGAAGTAGTAGGTCAGCACCCCGTGTATCTGGGAGAGGAGGATGAATCCGATGCCGCCCAGGGTCAGGCCGTAGAGCATCATTCGGGCAGACCCGAGCTTGTCCGTCAGATAACCCTCGAACGGGCCGAAAAGCGTGCCGCCAAAACGGCCGAAGGACGCCACGCCGCCGATGACGGCGCGGCTCCAGCCGAACTCTGACTCGATGGCTAGCAAGATGGCGCCAGAGCCCTGAAAGGTCGGACCGGACGTGAACACCATGTTCACCATCCCGGTCAGCGCGACCCACCATCCGTAGGAGAGGTGACGGACTTTTCCGTACGCGTGCGCAGGGGCACGCCCGGACGCACGCCCAAAAGTACGCAAGAGGTGTGGCTCCAGCCGACTGGATTCGTTGTGGGGTTGAGTGTTCGCCTGCCCCGGCCCTGCTGTCAAGACGCTAGGCGGACCGGTTCGGCGCTATACTCGCGGTCGCCTGCCGAACAGGGACCCGCGTGCCTCTCAATTCGATCATTTATATACGGCATTTGCCAGACCAGAGATTCCAGAAAATATGGACATCAAGATCACCGGCCTAACGACAACCCTGCTGCACAATCCCGAGGGATTCGTCGCCCAGGACGCCACTATTCCGCCGCTTACCGAAGGCGCGAAAGGGTCGAACGCGCTATTCGTGCACATCAAGACTGACGCGGGAGTCGAGGGTCTCGGCACGTGCGCCGGGCTGAAGGCGACGCGGTCTGTCATCGAGGACAACCTGAAGGACCTGCTGATCGGCCAGGACCCGTTCGCGACAGAGAAGCTCTGGAATGACATGTTCTGGCGGGTGCGTGGATACGGCCGCAAGGGCATCGCATTCCAGGCGCTATCGGCTGTCGATATCGCGCTCTGGGACCTCAAGGCGAAGGCGCTCGACCTGCCGCTGTACAGGTTGCTGGGACCGTACACGGACACCGTGCCGATATACGGCAGCGGCGGCTGGACCAACTACTCGCAGGACGAGCTTGTCGAAGAGCAGATGAGCTACGTAAATCGCGGTATTCCCAGGGTCAAGATGAAGGTTGGCAAAGACTTCGGCCAGTCCGAACGCGAGGACGTGGAAAGGCTGGAGGCCGTCCGCAAGGCAGTCGGCGACGATGTCGAGATCTTCATCGACGCCAACAATGGCTACTATGCCAAGCAGGCGATACGCATGGCGGCAATTTTCGAGGAGTACGACGTCGGCTGGTTCGAGGAGCCGGTGCTCGCCGACGACATAGAGGGCCTTGCCGCGATAGCCGGCTCAACAACGATTCCCGTCGCCACTGGCGAGCATGAGTACACCAAGTACGGCTTCAAGGAACTTATCTCGGCCGGGGCGGCGGACATAGTCCAGCCCGACATCGGCCGGGTGGGAGGCGTGACCGAGTGGATGAAGGTGGCGCACATGGCGCACGCCTTCAACCTGCCCGTCGCGCCTCACGCGTTCCAGGTAATACACCTTCACACTGCCTGCGCGACGCCCAATCTGAAAGTCGTCGAGTACCTCGGCAGCGCTGAGCGGAACGACCTCTTCTTCTACAAGGAGTTCCCTCAGCCGGTTAATGGCATGTGGTCGCCCTATCCCGACCGGCCGGGGCTTGGCCTTGAGCTTGATCCGGACGTGGTCAAGAATCACTCCGTGGACTAATAGGCCTGTTGGCCGCATACGACACGATCGTGATAGGCGCCGGTGTGTACGGCTTGCCTCGGCATGGGGGGCGTCTCACCCCGCCGGTTCTCCTAGTCTCTACCGCCATTCGAGAACTGCTTGACCTTCTCGGCCATATCGCTCAGCCGCTCCATGACGAGCCCGTTCACCGTGCCGTCGGGGTATGAACCATCTTCCTGTTTTTCGCCGGCAGGGACGCCTGTGAGAAGCGAGATGCCCTCATCGATCGTGTTGACCGAGTAGACACGGAACTGGCCGTCTGCGGCCGCCTTCACCACGTCCGGCCGCAGCATCAGATTGTCATGATTCTTCGCCGGGATCATTACGCCGATGTCAGGCCCGAGTTTTCCTGCGGCCTTGCAGACATCGTAAAAGCCCTCGATCTTTTCGTTTGCGCCGCCGATCGGTTGGACTTCGCCCATCTGGTTCACAGAGCCGGTTACGGCGATGCCCTGCTTTATCGGGATGCCCGACAGGCTTGAGAGGATGGCGTACAACTCCGTTGAGGACGCGCTATCGCCGTCTACGCCGGAGTACGACTGCTCGAAGGCGATGCTAATGGCGACGGTGAGCGGGAACTCCTGAGCAAACGTCCGCCCGAGATAGCCGCTCAATATCAGCACGCCTTTGTCATGCGTACTGCCGCTGAGTTTGACTTCACGCTCGATATTAACCACGCCGGGCTTGCCCATGTAGGTGCTGGCAGTGATTCGTGACGGCTTTCCGAACGCTATGTCCCCGAGTGAGTAGACGGCGAGCCCGTTGACCTGTCCGACTTCCACGCCTTCCAGGTCGACCATCAGCGTCCCATCGACCAGCATCTCCCTGATGCGGTCGGCCATCAGCGATGATCGGTACACCTTCTGTTCAATGGCCTTCTCGACATGCTCGGCGCCGATGAGAATGGCCCCGTTCTCACCGGCCCAGTGATCGGCCTCGATGAGGAGATCACGCATCTGGCCGAAGCGCGTTGAGAGTTTTTTCTGATCGTCTACCACTCGCGCTCCGTGCTCTATCACCGCCGCGACCGCGTGGCCGTCGAAGTGGCGGATGCCATGCGTGCTGACCATTTCGCAGATCAGGCTCGAATAGGAAGCCACGCTGTCCGCGTTGTTGGCCATCTGAAAATCGAAGTCAGCGCGGACCTTGAACATCTCCCAGTACTCTTCGTCGTACGCGGACAGCAGGTGGTAGATCTGGCTGTCGCCGGTCATGATCACTTTGAGATCGACGGGAATTGGCTCCGGCCGGAGGCCCTGTGGCAGCAGGGCGGGCATCGGGAAGTCGGCCTGGTCTTCCGTGCGCACCACACCGCCTCTTAATACCCGCTTCAGGCCTTCCCAGACGCCGGGATGCCGGAACACGTCACGGGCGCGGACCATCAGGTATCCGCCGTTGGCCATCAAGATCGAGCCGGCCCTGAGCATCATGTGGTCGGTCTGATAAGTGCCGAGAACCGGCCTCCGCTCAATCTGGCCGAACAGGTTCGCGTACGTTGGGTTCTCTTCCACGATCACCGGCGGCCCTGAGGTCTCATTGTTGTCCACGAAGAGGTTTATCTGGAACGGGAGGAACGGATCCGTCGATTGGCCAAGTAACGTCGGTGTAGGTCCTCCGGGCGCGCTGCCTGCGTCCGAACCGCCGTCTCCGGATGCGAAGAATGGAGGCAGATGCTGGAGTGTGTGGTCCTTCAGACCTTCAAGAAACGCAACTACTTCATCGTTTCCCTCGAACCTGGCCCGCACGCCGTTGAATGGGCCGGCAACCGCTCTCTCGGCAACCTGGCGGTCAAGCGTGCGGCCTTCCTCGCTGGTCTCTGATTCATGCCGCTGGACAGTTCGGACGGCATCTTCAACCGCCTCGGCCACTACCTTGCGACGCGCCTCCAGATCCAACCTGGCCTCTTCGTCCAGAGCGGAAATTTCCGCGGGGTCAAGCGGCTTGCCATCCTTCACCGCGATGATGCTAATGCCGGAGGAGGTTGCCTGGAGTGTGAAATTATTTGCCGACGCAATCTGTTCCGCTTCCCTGAACACCTCCTGCCGCCGTTCATTGAGACCTTCGGCGACCGCCGATGCGTCTTCTTTGTATCGGTCGCTCTTGAATGCGGCCTGCAGGTCTCTTTTGAGAATGTCAATGAGTGATCCAACTTGCCTGACAAGCTCCCGGCCATTCCCCCTGGCTAACTCGATTGCCCGGGGTTGCTCGGGATGGGCGAAGTTGTACGTGTAGACCCAGTCGCGGATCTCCGGCGTCTCAAAGTCCTCTGCGCGCTCTTTGACGATGCGCTCCAGATGCGATTTGATCACGGAAGTACGGCCGGTGCCGGTGAAGCCGGTAACGAAGATGTTGAACCCGGGGCTGTTGATGCCGAGGCCGAACTCAAGAGCCTCTATGGCTCTGTCCTGCCCGATGAAGCCTTCGGGAGGAACAAGCTGATCGGTGCAGTCGAATCCCAGCGTTATTGGATCGCAGCGCCAGCGCAGCCCTGCGACGGGAATTTCTAACTTCGACGGATCAAATGTTTTTGCCACCGATGGTTTCCAGTATTTCGGGACGCCGTGCTTGTAATCGCTTTTGGTGCAAGGAGTGTATTAGAAGGCGCGGTATGATTGCCGCGCTCTGATGCAAAACCCACTGAAACGCAGGCAAAAATCGGGAGAAATCATCGGCGATGAGATTAGAGGGCAAAGTTGCCATCGTGACCGGCGGCGCGTCGGGAATTGGCGCCGCAACCTGCAAGTTCTTTGCACGCGAAGGAATGCGGGGCGTGGTGGTCGCCGACATCGACGATGAAAGAGGCCTGCAGGTAGCCGCTGAGATAGAGGACGCCGGTGGAAGCGCCTATTTCGTGCATCTCGATGTGTCGGACGAACAACAGTGGGAAGACGCGGTTGCGGCCACTATAGATCGCTACGGCAAGCTCAATGTGACCGTGAACAACGCTGGGATGTCCATTCCGGCCTCCCGGCAGAACGTTGAGAACACGACGCTGGATGTCTGGAATCAGATGCACGCGGTAAACCTGACCGGCGTGTTCCTGGGGACGAAGCACTCCGTTCCGGAGATGAGAAAGGCGGGCGGCGGCTCGATCATCAATATCTCGTCGATCTACGGGATAGTCGGAAGCAAGAGCGGGACCGCGTACCACTCTGCGAAGGGCGGAGTGCGGACGTTTACGAAATCGGTGGCAATTCAGTACGCGCCGGAGCAGATCAGGGTCAATTCGATCCATCCCGGATTCGCCGATACCGGGATGACCGCCGAACTGCACGCGCAGCCGGAGGAACGGGAGCGGAGAACCGCTCTGACACCGCTGGGCCGCATCGGTCAGCCGGAGGACATGGCGTGGGGTTGCGTCTACCTGGCGTCAGATGAATCGAGCTTCGTAACAGGCGCGGAACTGGTCATTGACGGCGGGATGATCGCCCAATAAAAGCCCCCTCGCCCGGTGGGAGAGGGTTGGGGCGGTATCCTGAGGTTTCCCTGAGGTAATCGAAGGGCCAGACGAAGGGTGAGGGAGAGACCCGCGTTTACAACCGCGCCTGGAAACGTGTCTTGAGATAGTTACTTGGTAACGTCGGGGATCGGCCGGTGCCCCGGTGCCTCAGCAGGTTAAGTCTGAGTGAGTTTCCCGGTTTCCGCGAGATAGAACAGCACGGCGTTCACGCGGGCGTGGGCCGTGGGCTGCTGTTGCAGCCGCATCTTGCTGAAGATGCTGCCGATGTGCCGCTCCACCGTTCTCGGCTGAATAAAGAGTTCCTCAGCGATCGCCGCATTGTTCAGGCCGCGCGCCATGCAGGAAAGAACTTCCCGTTCGCGCTCCGTCATCTCTGCAAGGAAGCCGCTTTCGGCCGTCTGTCCACCGCCCGCCAATTTCATGACGATGCTGGGCGCCAGGACCGTCTTGCCTTCAAACACGTCCTTTACGGCCTGGACCAGGTCGCTCAGCCGCGTGAGGGTATGTTTCAGCAGGTATGCCTTACCCTTGGGGTCGGCGAGAAAATCGCGAACAAACTCATCTTCGTCAAACGCGGAGAGAAGAATGATGCCCGTCTCAGGCGAACGCTCACGAATGATCGCCGCCGCCTCGATGCCGTTGAGACGGGGCATCTTGCCGTCCATGATGATCACGTCGGGCTTCTGTGCTGCGGTCATTGCAACCGCTTCCTGTCCGTCGCCCGCATAGCCGATCACGTCGATATCGGGTTCATCGTTCAGATACATTCCGTAGGCCTGGCGCATCAACTCGTGATCGTCGACCATCAATACCCGAATCTTTTGGTCTGGCATGCCTTACCTCTTATGGCGTCTGCCTATATCCTACCGCGACCCACGATACCTCCGGCTTTCACAGGCAAGTACTTAGGTCCTGTATCACTGCCCGGGGACATGTGGAGGGGCTATATAGAGGCGTCTTGTGAAGGCAGCACCACAGTCACCTGTCCACCCGAGCCCGGCGTCTCAAGGCGGCCACCCTGGAGGCGCATAGCCGTCTCGGCCTGCGCTGGCACAGGCCATGGGCCGCCGGGCTCGTTTTCCCAGGTCCGGGCCTTAAATTCGATCTTGAGCCCGTCTATTCCTTCTGGCCCGTCCGCTCCGGAAACTTGCCAGGAGAGCTGCCCGCCGGCCGGCAGGGCCGCCGGGGACTCGAGTAATAGCGCCACAAACGCCTGCGTGCACAATGATGGGTCAGCGGTGATGAGTGCGCCGGTCGTGCTGGCGGCCGGCGCGGATTCATTGTCTTCACCGTCGTTTGATTGCTCTGGCGGTTGCTGAGGCGTCTCTATTCCGAAACTGCGCAAGGCCGGCGCCGCGAGCCTGGCCGCGAGAGATAGCTGATCTTCGACGGCGAATTCAATTGTGGTTCCCGGCTGCGAATTTGCAAACTCCCAGATCTCCTGGGTCAGCGTGCGTGCGCGTTTCGCGGCGCTATCAACCAGATCGAGGTACTCGGAAATCTTCGAAACCTGTTCAGTCGACAGGCGATCGTCCCCGCCTCCGGCCGCGATGATCTCTCTTGAGAGGTCGTTGAACCCGAGAACTATGCCGATCGGACCGTTCAGATCGTGCGCCAGTCCGGCGGCGATCTTGCCGACGAGAGCAGACCGCTCTTCGGCGGGCCTGTCATCGATTTGCGATTTGTCCGTTGCGCTCATTTACCCGGACCAACGTTAGGGTCGGTTCCTGCCGGTTGCAAGGTTTTTGCCTCCCCGTTAGGCGCCGGAATCACTCTAATCAGTGGCCTCCCGATCATCTCCGCCGCAACCGGCCGGTCATCGATGCGAGCGGCCAGCGCACTGAGCAAGTCCTCAACCCCGAGCAGAATTGCCAGGGTCCACGGTATATCGAAAAGCCTTGCCTGGTATGTGTCGAGCTGCCCCTGTTCGATGTCACGGCCCGCAGGAATGATCGTGGTGAGAATGTCGTTCGCTGAATGCGCCGGTGTGTCTTCCTCCACGTTGCCATGATCGGATGTGAGAATCACGTCGTAGCCGGCTTCAGAGGCAGCCAACAGGAGCCTGCCAACAGCCTTATCGAGCGCCTCGTAAGCGGCAACCGCCTCGCTAAACCTGGCCGGCAGAAGGTGGCCGAGCATATCGCAATTGGAGAAGTTGCATGCGATAAGCCGGTCCCGGCCGTCCCGCATCCGCTCGGAGACGAGGTCGACTATCTCCTCCGCCTTCATCGCAGGTGTTTTGAAAAAGTCAGTGTCCGATCTGATGTCGGACTCTTCCCCCGCGGATGGAACGATCGTTCTCCACTCTGAACCCTCATCGGGCGGCTCTTCTCTTCTGCCGCGGATGAAGTACCCGACATGGGCTGACTTGGTGCTTTCGCCTATCAGCGAATAACCCTGGCCGGGAAACAGATCGTTGAAGAAGGCGAGGAAATTTCCGGTTTGAGGGCTCGTGGCGAAAGCGACATCCATCCCGGCCGCCGAGAGATCGGGATGGTAGTCGGCCAGGCCGCAATATCGAATATCCAGGCCGTCTTCCACCCATTCCCCTGTCCAGGGTCTTCCCCTTAACGACGATTCCTTCTGCAGGAACTCACGGTGCCCTATCAATGACGCCGTTTTCGCCCTCTGCCTGTCCGCCCTGAAATTCAGGTTTACGAAAGCGTCCCCGGCCTGGACGGTGCGCGCCTGTATATCGCCCTCGGCATCCCCATCGCCATGAACCACCACCATCGGAGGGACATCGTGGTCTGTCATTCCCCTGGCATGGGCCGCAGAGACAGCCTCCCGTGCGCCTCTAAATCCGTGAACCTGCTCGCCCAGGCCCTTCCTGAGTAACAGGTAGTCGGCCTTGCAGTTGGCCTCCCGGTAGTCGCGATCCATGGCTATGCCGCGGCCCACTACCCAGGCCAGCGACTCCTCCGCTCCGTACCGGCCGAGCAGTTCCTGAAGCCTGCCCAGATAGTCACCGATAACACCATGTTTCGTGATCGCGGAATCGCCTGGCGAGTCTCTCCCGTCCAGTATTGCTTCCATGCGCACCTGATCGGGCGAGAGCCCGACGCGGGCGAAGACCAGTTCCAGAAACGCCTCAAGATGGCTCCAGGAGCTATGCACCCGCCCATCGCTGCCGCCGATACCGGACAGCAGGAAACAGAAGTTCAGGTATCCGGAGGTTCGAGCTTGTGCGACCGTGTCGACCAGAGACCGGTTTTCGAAAAACGCGCCTGAAACGATCGATTCACTTATTTCAAGCGCCGTCTGCGGGGCCACCCATAGATTTCCAATCTGTTGATGGCCAGTATCCGAGTTGCCCATCACTGCGGGCTTCAGGTCCTCGAAGCCGGCCCATTTCCCAGAGGCGTGGGTCGGGAATGAGAGATTTGCGTTACGGGCGCCATCAAGCGCCGGTGAATCGGCGGCCCACGGTACGTAACGTTGCGCCAGGGCTGTCTGCTTAACGCTGCGGTCAATAGCGGAGCGATCTTCAGGCGGCAGATGTGCCCTGATGGCCGCCAGTTGATCGAGCAGCGAACCGGCGTCCTCGACAGGCGTATCCGTCGCGAGAGCTTCTGCGTGGACCGGGTATAGTGCCAGCTTCGCAATGGTGGATAGCCGATGTGAGTCCAGTGCCTGCCGGTCCCCGGCTATCTGTTCCGAGACAGCGGCATGAAGCCGCCGCCGCAGATCGTGCGGTAGTGTGTCGTAGATTTTGTCAGCTATTTTTGCTGAACGAGACCTGGAGAAACCAAGGCCGTCAAAGACAACAAGCAAGGCCCGGCCCTGGCTCAAGATCTACTCCTCTGTTCTGTTCTCCGTCTCAATTGGCATCCCACGCCTGTAACGGCATCGCGCGGCGCTCCCGATTGGCACGGGCTTGACTCGACCCCCATAATAGCCGCCTTGGCGCCAGCTCTATCTGTGCCGAAAGCGAGTGCATGGCAAAGACTTCTCCACAGACCTGGATATCGACGACCCGCCGCCCCGAAGAGTTCGACTCGTTCTGGCAGCAGACGCTGGAGGCGACCGCAGAGTTCCCGCTCGATCCATCATTCAAGAAAAACCGTATGCGTTCGATACCCGGCATCGATGTGTTCGACGTTCGATTCACGAGTTACGGGGGACTGCGCATTGCGGGCTGGTATTGCAAGCCAGGTGGCTCAGGCCCGTTTCCGGGACTTTTGATCGTTCCGGGTTACGTGTCTGAGCCGAAGTTGCCGAAGGATTACGCGGCCATGGGCTATGCGACTCTCAGCGTGGCGCCCAGAGGCAAACTCCGAAGCAACGACGTGTTCAACCCCGGTTATCCGGGGCTGCTAATGGATAACGTCGAGAACCCTGAGAGCTACGGCTACCGGGGTTTCTACATGGATGCTGTGCGGGCGTTCGACGCGCTTGCGGCCCGGCCGGAAGTGGATGGCCACCGCATCGGCGTCCACGGCTCGAGCCAGGGCGGCGCCCTGACACTGCTAGTAGCGGCGCTGCGCCGCGATAAAGTTGCCGCGGCGGCGGCCGGCGCTCCATACCTCTGCTCGATGATGGGCGCCGCATCGCTCACAAACTCCTACCCCTACCAGGAGATCAATGACTATCTTCGCCTGTATCCGGAACGACGGGATGCGGTGAAGGGCACGTTGGATCTCTATGACATTCATAACTTCGCGCCCAGCATCAGATGCCCGATCATCGTCAATGTCGGGCTTCGTGATGATGTCTGTCCGCCCGAGACAGGATTCGCTCTGTTCGGGGAGATAGGGTCGGAGCAGAAGCGGATGTATCCGTATGAAGACTGTGCTCACGACGCGGGCTCTTCGATCGGCCACGGAGATATAGTGAACGAGTTTTTCGCCCAGCGGTTGATCCCCGCACGAATCGGCGCGGCAGGCTAGGTAGATGACCAGTCAAACCATCGTTGCGGAGTCGTTCTGGGAAAATGTCGTCAACGAGGTCGGCAAGATCGAGATCGGGCGAGCGAAGGTTAACCCAATCGAACTGCGATCAACCGACTTTTCGGATCTGTTCGGAGTCAGACTCCCCGGGATAGGCGGGCATCAGCTGTTCGCCTACTACTCCGTGCCGCATGGCGACGGCCCGTTCCCGGCGATACTGATCGCTCCGGGATACGGCTCAGTAGTCAATGTGCCTCCTCATGACAGGCGCCGCGACTTCGCTGTTCTCGCGCTGTGCGCCCGCGGGCAGCGCCTGTCCGATGGCAAGTACGCTGCAGCGTTTCCCGGACTGCTGACTGACCAGATCACCGACCCTGCGAAATATCCGTTCCGGGGTATGACCGCAGACTGCCTGGTGGCTTTCGATTTCCTGCTTTCCAGGCCCGAAGTCGTCTCGGCCCGCATCGGCATGGCATCAGGGCCAAATGCAGGTGACCTGGCTTTTCTGAGCGCCGCACTGCGGAAAGGAGCTCGGGCTGTTCTCGTTAATTCGCCTCTGTTGTTCCGGGATGCGGCGAATTGCCATGGGCGTGCGTCCGCATATCCGATGGAGGAGCTGAACGACTATCTCCGCGCAAATCCGGCTGATGAGGAGCGGATGTTGAATACGCTCTCGCTATTCGATCCGATCGGCCTGGCAGAGCGGGTGGAAGCGACTGTCCGCATCAGTTGCACCGCGGCCGAGCTCGATCGCGTTGGCCCGCTCATCCGCGCCATAAAGGGCGATGCGGACGTCTACGAGAAGTCGGGCCGCGGATACATCGATCACGCCAGCGATGAAGCGTGGCTGGCGTCGGCTCTGGCGGGGTGACCGGGCGACTATCGGCGTTCGACTCGCAGCAACCCGATCGCATCATCGAGCGGAATGCCCTGGGACTCGAGCCACCCTGCAGGCAACTCGAGCACATCCAGATACGGGTGATCGGTTGGCGCATGGGGTTCAGACTCGGCCGCGCATCTGACCCGCCACTCGTCGTCGGATTCCCGGTCCGGCGCTCCCTCTGATCGCGGGCAAGGAGCCAGGGTGGCGATCTCCACCGTTAATCCGTCCGGGT
>JADFHP010000149.1 GCA_022567135.1 Chloroflexota bacterium | reverse complement strand
CGTCTTGTCCCAGGCTGCTCAGGGCGCCATGGGACTTCCGGCACGAAATCGTGGTGTTCGACGAGGCGAGGGCCGGCCGATACGCGCCGTGTCCATGTTCCGTCGGTGATACAACTGCCGAGCCTACTCCGCTGACAGTGGAGGCCAAGCGGCGCAGGCTGGGCGCCGAGGCGAGGGCGAGATACGAGGCGACCAACCGCCACTATCTTGGCGCCGAAGTCCACGTCCGCGTACATGGCGCCCACTATCATGCAAATGCTTCGTGCTCGAGGCTCATTCGGTCAGACTGGGGAGAGCGGTACTCGACAGAGGTGCTCGACGACGAGTTGGCCGTCACTTACGCGCCCTGTCCGTGCTCACAGCGAATGGCAAACCAGACGGACATGCGAGTCGAATCCGCGCCGACAATTGAGTTGGCTAGCCGCAAGCCGCTGGATGCTGCCTCTGTCGCCCTCCACGTTGAAACAGGCCGTTCACTGCTGGGCGCCGAGGTCCGGATTCGCAGTCTGGGCAGCAGATATCACGCCGATCCTTCCTGCCCGCGTCTGGTCCGCTCGCAGTGGGAGGATTCGTACAGCGCAGTCACGCTTGACGACTTAGTGACCGCCACTTACGCGCCCTGTAGCTGCGCAGATAGGAAGGAAAGTGGGCAGCTCGATCAAGTCGCCAGGCCGCCGAGTCCCCGCGTCGCCTTGCGGACGCCGCTTGACGATTCCGAATCAGCCCTGCATGCGGAGACCAATCGATACCTGCTGCGCGCGGAAGTCCGCATTCGGAGTCGGGGCTCCCGTTATCATACAGATCCTTCGTGCCCGCGCCTTCTTCGCCCGCAGTGGGGGGAATCCCATACCACCGTCACGCTCGATGACGCGATTACATCGATTTACGCTCCATGTCAGTGCGCGCGCCGAAAGGCCGATGGTCTTGAACCTGAAACGGTATTGCCCAGACTTCATGAGGTACGGGAGCCGCTGGAAGAATCCCTTCTGGCCTTCTATGCGGACTTGAATCGCAAGGTTTTAGGGAAAGAGGTACAGATTCGCAGCGGTGGGTCGCGTTATCACGCGAACCCCGAATGCCGCCGAATGCTGCGTACGCAGTGGGATGATCCGTTCCGCGCGACGCTGCTAACTGAATCGATAACTGCCACCTACGCGCCGTGCACGTGCGTGCTTCAGAATTCGTGGCAGACGTCTGGAGAGATAGTGTCGCGTTCGGCTCCGACAGGGCGCGCCCGGAAGCGACTGTCCAGACTGCTGGATGGCCTGTACCTCGCCACAAGCCGGGAAGCTATCGGTAAGGGAGTCCTGGTCCGTGATCAAGGTTCCAGGTATCACGTCGATGCCGCATGCCCCAGGCTGCTGAGGACAGAGTGGGGAGATAAGCACCGGGTGGCAGTACTGGATGATGAGATTACATCTATATACACTCCATGCGCATGCTCTCTCAGCGCCGTGCGTGTTGAAGACCGGTCGAAGCTCTGGTTAATCAGGCTCCCGGACGCCTGCAGATAATTCTGTCGCCTGGCACATGCGCGTCAGCGCCACACCACTTCGTCCAGCGTCGGCGGTGCTTCGTACAGTCCCGCGCCTTCACGACGCGGGAACGGCATCTTCATGCCATCGCCCGGCGGTGGGGGAGCAATTGCCAATTCCGCCAGTTTCGCTTGATCGACGCTGATCCCTAGACCCGGCGACTCGCCTAGATGAATGAACCCATCTTCGATGTGGTTGTCGACCATCATGCAGGGAGGCGGCCCGAAGTCCTTGACTTCCTGCATCATCTGATTGTGCATCCCAGCGCCGGCATGGGCTATCAGGTTGCCGGGCCCGCCGATGATCGACACGGGCAGTTCGAAGGCGCAGGCCAGGTTCGCCAACTGAAGCGCGTTCGTGATGCCGAGCCGGCCACCGAACTGGACGATGTCTACCGCCTGCCTGTCGATCAGGGCGAGGTGATCTCCCAGGCTGCTCAGGTTCTCGCCTGTGGCCACCGCCCCCGCACGCTGCGCGAGACGAGTCTCAGGCCTTTGTAGTCCCACCGTCGAGCCGGCTCCTCCACCCAGGTGGTATCGAATGGCGCTCAAGTTCGCTGACGTGCCCTACGGCCTGTTTGGGTAACCAGTATTCATTTGAATCGATGCAACGCAGGGGGCGGGGCGAGATTGGCCTCAGGCAGTCTTTGACGATGCCGAGACGCCGGATATCGGTGTCGATGTCCAGGCCGACTTTCAGTTTGCTGCCATAGATGCCCATCTCGGTAAACCATGTGTAGAAGTCGGCTGACTTTTCATCGGTCAGCGGCATGTCGAGGCCCGACGCATACGCCTTCACGCGACCTTCTGAGGCGCCCAGCGTCCGCCGTAGTGGCTCGCCCTTCAGCTTCGCCTTAAGATCCCAGAGCGCGGTATCGAAGGCCGCAATTGCGCCAGAATTGGCTCCCTGCACTCCTCCCTTGAAAGCAAGGTCGTGCATCGCCTTGTAGATGCCGCGGACGCCGCGCGGGTCTTTACCGTCTAGAGCCGGGAATAACTTGTCCAGCGATCAGCATCTTCTGAAAGTGACGCCCCCCACGCCTCCGTTCGCTTCGATGAACGGCGGGGTTCCGGTTGCCCGGTGCGCTGCTCCGGGCGAGTTCGCGTCTCCCAGCCGGAGGGCGCAGGAGAGGGGAAATGACACCGTTCGTTAGCCGGTGATTTTCATCGGGCGGGGAGCGAGCGGGGCGGTCAGTCGTTTTCCATGAAGAGGACTTCCACGAATGGCCTTCCTTCTGCCGGCGGTTCTTCGTTGGCATCCCGATCGCGGAACCGGGCGGCCATGATCGCGCGTCGCTCCTCGGGGTCGGTGATCACCCTGGCCCTTGCCGGCAGGTCGGCCTGCACGTCGCCTTTCAGGTGGAACGTGAAAATCGGATCGGCAATGAGGTTGGCAAGCCAGTCCCTCGGCCCGGGCTGACCGGTGATGATGATTCGGCCGTCAATGTTGTGGAACCAGATCTCCACACGCCTCGGCCGACCCGTTCGACGGCCCGTCGTGGTGATATCAATCACCACCTCTCTGCCCTGTAGCGCTCTCTTTATGTGATCGTCCATAACAGGATCCGCCTACTTCCAGACCACTTCGTCGGGCGTCGGGGGCACCTGGTAGAGGCCCGCGCCTTCACGGCGCGGGAACGGCCACTTGCGGTCGGGTGGTGGCACGACCTCCTCGACCTCGATCTCGGCGAGTTTCTCCTCGTCGATAATCAGGCCCAGCCCCGGCGTGTCGCCCATGTGAATCCAGCCGTCCTCTATGTAGTTGTCGGCGGTGAAGCAGGGCTCTCGGCCCGGATCGACTACTTCGAGGGCCATATGGTTCGGCAGGGCTGCGCCGAGGGGGGCCATGAAGTTGGCGGGGCAGTTCATCAGGCATACCGGCAGCTCGAAGGCGTATGCCATGTTGGCGACCTGCCGCGCGCCGGTGATGCCGGTCGTGCCGGAGCCGACCTCGACTATGTCTACCGCCTGGTTGGCGATCAGCGGATAGAAGTCACCGAGGTCGTTGATGTTCTCGCCCGTGGCCACCGCGGCCCGTATGTTCTGCGATACGAGCCTGAGGCCGTCATAGTCCCAGCGACGCGCCGGCTCTTCCGCCCACGTGATGTCGAAGTGCTGCTCAAGCTCGCCGATGTACCGAATGGCTTGCTTCGGTGACCAGTACTCGTTCGAGTCGATGGCGAGCATGGGCCGGGGCGTCACCTTCTTGAAGCAGTCGTTCATTATGCCGAGCCGCCTGATGTCGGCGTCCATGTCGAGGCCAACCTTCAACTTTCCGCCGTCGATGCCCTGGTCGGCCATGCGGCTGTAGAAGGCGTGGATCTCGTCGTCGGTGAGGTTGAGGTCGATGCCCGAGGCGTAGGCTTTTGTTCTGGGCTCAGTGGCCCCGAGGAGCCGCCAGAGCGGCTCGTCTGCGATCTTCGCCTTGAGGTCCCACAGGGCGATGTCTATCGCACTCGCCGCGGCGTTCGCCTCGCCCTCGTTTCCGCCCTTGAAGACGAAATCGTTGATCCTCTTCCACAGACCCGCGACGCCGCGTGGATCTTCGCCCTCGATCATCGGGAAGAGCGTGCCGACGTACGAGTTGCCTCCGAGCGATATCCCGGTGATGTTCTCGTCGGTCTCGATATACAGGATGGATCCGCTCATCCACGTGCCACTGCCGCCGGGGGCATTGGCGTCCCCGAGGGGACGACCCTGCTCGAAGACGTATTTTCTGATTTTGTATCCGGTGATTATCATTTTTGCTTTTGTTATGCCTGAACTTGTAGCGGTGAGTATTTAGAGTTCTTCTGCCGACGGTGCCGGGGCGTATTTCAGGGAGGCGGCGCGGGTCTTCTCGTCCTCCGATGGCGGCATGGCGTAAAGGCCTGCGCCCGGTCGCCGTCCGAGCGGGCTGGACTGGGATGTGCGGGGCAGGGAATCGACGGCGTGCGCTTCCAGCGCCGCATGATCGAGAGCGATGCCGGTGCCGGGCTTGTCGCCGGGTATCATCCAGCCGTCCTCGACCCGCACGTCCGACGTGAACACCGGATCCGGGACCACGTCCGTCACTTCCATGACCATGTGGTTGGGCAGGGCTGTGGCGATGTGTGCGTGGAAGTTGCCGGGAGAGCCGCCGAGCGTGACCGGCAGCTCAAATCCATACGCCGCATCGGCAATCTGCAGAGCGCCGGTGAGTCCCGTCATGCCGGCGCCCACCTGTATGACGTCGCCTGAGCCATGGTGGAAGTAGGGCAGGAAGTCGCCCAGGGTATCGAGGTTCTCGCCTATGCAGACGGCCGATCTCACGCTGTCCTTGATGCGGCGGAGCCCGAGGTAATCCCAGCGCCGTGCCGGCTCCTCGATCCATGTGATGTCGAAGCTATCTTCGAACTCCCGCACGTGGCGAATCGCCTGTTTCGGGGACCAGTACTCGTTGGCGTCGATCAGGAGCATCGGCCTGTTCGTGTTCTTTTTGAGAGCATCGTTCATTATTCCGATGCGCTTGAGGTCCGAGTCCTGGTCCAGGCCGACTTTGAGTTTCCCGCCCTTGAAGCCCAGGTTTGCCATTGAGCCGTACCAGTCGGCCAGTTCTTCGTCGTTCAGAGGCATCTCAATGCCGCTGGCGTAGGCGAGCACGCGCGGCTGCGAGCCACCGAGGGTCTTCCAGAGGGGCTCTTCGTTCGCCTTTGCCTTCAGATCCCAGAGTGCGACGTCGATCACACTGATGGCGTCGTTCATGATCCCATCGTGGCCGCCCTTGAAGGCCCGGCCGACCATCTTGAGCCAGAGGCCCTGTACGCCTCTGGGGTCTTCCCCGATCAGCAGGTCGTTGACGAGGGAGTTGATCTGCGGAGCGGCGCCGCCTCCGCCGATGTGGACGCCGGTGAGGCCTTCGTCGGTGGTTATCTCAACGGCCATTCCGCCGGCCGCCACCCTGCCTCCGGGAGAGTTTGCGTCGCCCTTTTTGCGAGTCAGATCGCACTGATAGACGGTAGTCCTGACGCCGGTTATCTTCATGGTCGTTATCTCTGATTCAGGCGATTAGATTGCTTGCGATATAGATCGCGGCGATTCGGAACGAAGCCCGAATTCGCATCCGGGGCGCGCTAGCGTACCCCCGGCCAGAGCGTATGTCACTGAGCTTCGTCCGCGCCTGTATTGCTCTGGCCCACGCCGGATTAGGGGGTCACGATTCTTGACCGGTTGCCGCGGTGTGAATAGCATCGTCAGTGCGGCGGCATATCGATTGATGGGAATCGGAGAAGCAGCGGTGCCCAGGAAGCGGTACGAAGAAGAGATCGAGGAGATCCTCGAGAAGATGGATTCCCCTGATGCGCGTACAGAAAACGAGCGCGTAAAAGGCCAGACTTCGGCCGAATCCGAAGTAGACCCAAAAGACGGCCGGCTCATTTCGTGGGAAGAGGTACCGGAATCAAGGCCCGAACCATTGCGGCCACGCAGGGGTCGTCGCCGCCAATCCTCTCGAACGTCGTCAATCGTTATTACGCCGACCCGCCTGATCGTCGCCGCCGTGATAGTGGTCATCTTCATCCTCGCGACCAAAATCTGGCCGTTAATGATCGTGGCGGTGCTACTGTTCGGCGGCGCTTATTTCATGAATAAGCGCAGGGGCGGACCGGGCCTGCTGAGTGGGACGCGGCAAGGGAGATATTGGCGCGGTTCGCCGATCGATTTTGAAGACGAAGAATCCGACGACCGCGACGGTTCTGATAGTGGGGGCGGCACGAGCGGCGGCAACCGCTGGCGCGGCGGCTAGCCAGATTATCTGGATTAAATAGGAATCAAAGAGTTGT